>NZ_JBFRER010000022.1:0-93288 GCF_052114405.1 Streptomyces sp. M-16
CCCGCGGGGCGACGGCCGGCTGCGGAGCGACTGCCGGAACCTGGCCGACGTGCTGCGCCGGACCCGCCACGAGTGCGCCACCCGGCACGCCCTGCTGGCCGCGGCGGCCCGCACCGGCTGCGCGGGGCCGGTCGCCGGGCTGGACGTACGGGGCGCGGCAGCCGGCCCCGGCGGCGGTGTGGTCGGCGGTCCGGGCGGGGGCCTGGTGGCGGCCGTGCTGGACCGGGGACCCGACCTGCCCGCGACCGCCCTCGGCCGGCTCGGCGCGGGCGAACTCCGCTTCCTCGCGCTGGCCCTCGTCCTGCTCACCGGGCCCGGGGTGCTCCAGGTGGAGCCGGTCGCCGACGTGCTGGCCGCCCGGCAGGCGCTCACCGTCCTCGCCGACGACCTCGACCGCGGTCTGGACCGGGGGCAGAGCGCCGAACTGCTGCGCCTGGCCCTGCTGTCCGGCGGGCGCGGCCACGTCCGGCTGGCGGCCGCGGTGGGTGAGGAGACGGCGGGAACCGGGCGCGGGCTCCCCGGCGTCTCGGTGGTAGACCTGATCTCATGAGTGCTGTCCCCGAGAACCCCGAGCCCGAGCCCCCGCACGGCGAACGGCTCTACCGGCTCCAGCGACGGCTGGCCGACTTCGCGGCCGCCCGGGACTGGGGCCCGTACCACACGCCCAAGAACCTCGCCGTGGCACTGAGCGTCGAGGCGTCCGAACTGGTCGAGATCTTCCAGTGGCTGACACCGGAACAGTCGGCCGCGATCATGGAGAAGCCCGAAAATGCCCATCGGGTGACCGATGAGGTGGCCGATGTGCTCGCGTATCTGCTGCAATTCTGTGAGGTTCTCGGGGTGGATGTGCTGGATGCGCTCGCCGCGAAGATCGAGAGGAATGAGGTCCGCTTCCCGGAGACCGGCAATTCGACCTCTGATCGTCACTCTTCGGAGTGATGGTGTCATCCACAACCATGTTTGTGTCCACAGATTTCCGAATACCCCTGGCTTTACTGGCTCGTTGCCTTCACTCTGGGTAGTGAAGGACGGCGGGATGTCGTGCGGACGGGGGACGGCATATGGATGCGGTACGGCTCATCGCGGCCGGCCGGCACGCGCTGGCACAGAGCGGAGCTGCGTGGGACATCGTCGGCGAGGCCTGGCAGGCCCAGGCGCTGGCGCAGGGGATAGGGAGCTGGCTGGCGGTCACCGGACCGCCGGAGCTGAGAGCGGAGGCACGGGGACTGGGGGAAGCGGGAGGCAGAGGCTGCGGGGTCATCGACCGGGCGGCGCTGCGCGGTGAGGGCAGCGCGCCCGAACAGCCGCCGCGCGCCGCGCGGCTGACGGCGGTGACCGACGCGCGGCAGGCGCTGCTGGGACTGCAGGCACTGCTCGGCGAGGTGGGGATAGCGCTCGTCGGCGTGGCCTGCGGGACGGACGACGAGAGCCTGTACTGGCAGTGCATAGAGTCGATCGACGCGGCCGACGAGTCGAGCGACCGGGTCCGCGCACTGCTGCGCCGGATGACCGTACGGGAACGGGGGTCGGCCTCCGGGGTGGTCTGAGGCCGGGGGCCGAGGGGTCCCGCCGTGCGCGACGGGACCCGGGCACGTCAGTGGGAGCGGTCGGAGCTGCGCCCGCTCTCGTGCGCGTGGCCGCCCGGGGAGACCGGCGCGCCGGAGGGAGCGCGGTCCGCGGAGTGCTGGAGGTCGGCGTCGAGCCGGGACAGGTCGGCGTTCAGCGCGGCCATCAGCTCTTCCGTCTGCTGCAGCAGGCCCTTCGGCGCCCCACCGTCCCGGGTGGGTACCGGGGGCTCCTGGCGTGCCCGGTCGTGTGCTGCCTGCCCGGTCTGTCCGTTTTCCTGGCGGGTCTCCGGCACGGCCTCGTGGGACATGGCGGCCTCCTCGGCCCTGGCCCTTCCGGGTGGAAGGGGGCGGTGGGCGCACCGGCGAGAGGCCGCCGGCGCGCGGGCCGGGGCGGTCCGGCTCCTTCCGAGCCAACGAGCCCCATCCGGGCTGGTCACTGGCCGGGCGGGGGGCGGATCTTCCGGTTGACGCAGATTCACCCCGCAGGGGCCGGAAGGGCAGGATGGAAGGCATGGATCTCCGCATTTTCACCGAGCCGCAGCAGGGCGCCGACTACGACACCCTCCTGACCGTTGCCAAGGCCACCGAAGACCTCGGGTTCGACGCCTTCTTCCGCTCCGACCACTATCTGCGGATGGGATCCGTCGACGGGCTGCCCGGCCCCACCGACGCCTGGATCACGCTCGCGGGTCTGGCCCGCGAGACCCGGCGGATCCGGCTGGGCACGCTGATGACGGCCGGCACCTTCCGGCTGCCCGGCGTCCTCGCGATCCAGGTCGCCCAGGTCGACCGGATGTCCGGCGGCCGGATCGAGCTCGGGCTGGGCGCAGGCTGGTTCGAGGAGGAGCACAAGGCGTACGGGATCCCCTTCCCGGCGGATCGGATGGCCCGGCTGGAGGAGCAGCTGGCCGTCATCACCGGCCTGTGGGCCACTGAGCCGGGTGCCACCTTCGACTACCGGGGCGACCACTACCGGCTGGAGAACTCCCCGGCCCTGCCCAAGCCCGCCCAGGCCAAGGTGCCCGTCCTGATCGGAGGGCACGGCGCCCGGCGCACCCCGCGCCTCGCCGCCCGGTACGCCGACGAGTTCAACATGCCGTTCGCGTCGATCGCGGACAGCGAGCGCCAGTTCGGCCGGGTCCGGGAGGCCGCCGAGCAGGCGGGCCGCAGGGCCGACGACCTGGTCTACTCCAACGCCCTGGTGGTGTGCGTGGGCAAGGACGACGCCGAGGTCGCCCGCCGGGCCGCCGCCATCGGCCGCGAGGTGGACGAGCTGAAGGCCAACGGCCTCGCCGGCTCCCCGGCCGAGGTGGTCGACAAGATCGGCGCCTACGCCGGCATCGGCTCCTCCCGCGTCTACCTGCAGCTCCTCGACCTCGACGACCTCGACCACCTGGAGCTCATCTCCGCCCGGGTGCTCCCCCAGCTCGGTTAGGAGGCAGCCGACCATGCCCCGCGCGAGCGGCCCCCTCGCCGACGCCCTGGACGGCCGGAGCGTCCTCCTGGACGGCGGGCTCAGCAACCAGCTCGCCGCCCAGGGCTGCGACCTGTCCGGGGACCTGTGGACCGGCCGGGTGCTCGCCGAGCACCCGGACCAGGTGGAGGCCGCCCACACGGCGTACGTCCGGGCCGGCGCCGAGGTGCTGATCACCGCGAGCTACCAGGTCGGGGCCGACCCGGTCCTGCTGCGGCGCAGCGTTCGGGTGGCCGGCCGGGCCGCGCGGGCCGCCGGCCACGAGGTGTGGGTGGCCGCCTCCGTGGGCCCGTACGGGGYGGTCCTCGCCGACGGCTCCGAGTACCGGGGCCGGTACGGCCTGGGCGTGGCCCGGCTGGCCGCCTTCCACCGCCCCCGGATCGAGGCCCTGGGCGGGGCGGACGTACTGGCCCTGGAAACCGTCYCCGACACCGACGAGGCCGAGGCCCTGCTGCGCGTCCTGGCCGGCACCGGGGCCCGCGCCTGGCTCTCCTACACCGTCGAGGCCGGCCGCACCCGGGCCGGCCAGCCCCTCGACGAGGCCTTCGCCCTCGCGGCCGCCGCCCCCGAGGTCATCGCGGTCGGCGTCAACTGCTGCGATCCCGCCGATGTCCTCCCCGCCCTGGAGACGGCCGCCTCCGTCACCGGCAAACCCCTGGTGGCCTACCCCAACGACGGCTCCGTATGGGACGCCGCCACCCGCACCTGGCACCCCCCGTCCGCCCCCGCCGACTGGAACGTGGCGGCTTGGCGTGCGGCGGGCGCCCGCCTCATCGGCGGCTGCTGCCGCGTCGGACCGGACACCATCGCCTCCTTGCGCACCCGATCGTCCTGACCGGCGCCCCCGGGCCGTCGGCAGGCCCCCGACCCGCGAGCCACCGGCGCGGGGAAGGGTAAATCCGTTGGCCCGAGGGCGACGCTCCGGTCATGCTGATGCGCATGTTCCTCACGATCAGCACCACGGGCACTGCCGAAAATCCGGCCACTGACCTGGGCTTTCTGCTGCACAAGCACCCCGGCAGGGTGCAGGGGTTCACCACCTCGCACGGCACCGCCCACGTGTTCTACCCCGAGGCCACGGCCGAGCGGTGCACGGCGGCCCTGCTGCTGGAGGTGGATCCCGTCGCGCTCGTGCGGCGTTCCCAGGGCGGGGGCCGGAGCGCAGCCCCCGACGCGGCGCTCGCGCAGTACGTCAACGACCGCCCGTACGCGGCCTCCTCCCTGTTCGCCGTCGCGCTGGGCAAGGTCTTCCGCAGCGCCCTGGCCGGCACGTGCGCGGCCCGGCCCGAACTGGCCGGGCAGCCGCGTCCGCTGCGCGTCGAGCTCCCGGCGCTGCCCGCCCGGGGCGGCGCGGACCTGGTGCAGCGGCTCTTCGGCCCGCTGGGCTGGAGCTCCGTACGCACCGAGCCCCTCGCGCTGGACGACCGCTTCCCCGAGTGGGGCGACAGCCGCTACGTACGGCTCGTCCTGGAAGGCGAACTGAAGCTCGACGACGCCCTGCGCCAGCTGTACGTGCTGCTGCCCGTGCTCGACGACGCCAAGCACTACTGGGTCGCCCCCGACGAGGTCGACAAGCTGCTGCGCGCCGGAGACGGCTGGCTGGCGTCGCACCCCGAGCACGCCCTGATCGCCGCCCGCTACCTGGCCCGGCACAAGCGGCTCACCCAGGACGCGATGGAGCGCCTGGAGCTGGCCCGCCTCGCCGAGGCCGACGGCAGCGAGGCCGGAGAGCTCGACGACGCCGCGGAGGAGACCCAGGACGACGCGGAGCGATCCGTCCCGCTCGCGGTGCGCCGGCGCGAGGCGATCCTCGCCGCCCTGCGTTCCGCCGGGGCCGCCCGGGTCCTGGACCTGGGCTGCGGACAGGGGCAGCTCGTCCAGGCCCTGCTGAAGGACGTGTCCTTCACGGAGATCGTCGGCGTCGACGTGTCGGTGCGGGCGCTGGCCACCGCCGCCCGGCGGCTGCGGCTGGAGCGGATGGGGGAGCGCCAGAGCTCCCGCGTCACCCTCCTCCAGGGCTCGCTCGCCTACACCGACAAGCGGCTGGCCGGCTACGACGCGGCCGTGCTCAGCGAGGTCGTCGAGCACCTGGACCTGCCGCGGCTGCCCGCGCTGGAGTACGCCGTCTTCGGCGCGGCCCGCCCCCGCACGGTGCTCGTGACCACCCCGAACGTCGAGTACAACGTCCGCTGGGAGTCGCTGCCCGCCGGGCACGTCCGCCACCGCGACCACCGCTTCGAATGGACCCGCGAGGAGTTCCGCGCCTGGGCCGGCCGGGTCGCCGCCCGGTACGGCTACACCGTCGCGTACGTACCCGTCGGCGACGACGACCCCGAGGTGGGTCCGCCGACCCAGATGGCCGTCTTCACGGCCGCCACCGACGCCACCGCAACCACCGGCACCACCGCCACCGGCACCCCGAAGGAGGGCGAGGCAGCATGAGCACTCCCACCACCCACCGCGTCCTGCCCGTCACCGACCTGTCCCTCGTCGTCCTGATCGGGGCCACCGGATCGGGGAAGTCCACCTTCGCCCGCAAGCACTTCAAGGACACCGAGGTGCTGTCCTCCGACTTCTGCCGGGGCCTGGTCGCCGACGACGAGAACGACCAGAGCGCCAGCAAGGACGCCTTCGACGTCCTGCACCACATCGCGGGCAAGCGCCTCGCCGCCGGACGCCTGACGGTCGTCGACGCCACCAGCGTCCAGCCGGAATCGCGCCGTCAGCTCGTCAGGCTCGCCCGCGAGCACGACGTGCTGCCCATCGCCATCGTCCTCGACATGCCGGAGTCCGTCTGCGCCGAGCGCAACGCGGCCCGCCCTGACCGTGCCGGGCTGCCCCGCCGGGTCATCCAGCGCCACCGCTCCGAACTGCGCCGCTCGCTGCGCGGTCTGGAGCGCGAGGGCTTCCGCAAGGTGCACGTGCTGCGCACGGTGGAGGAGGCCGAGTCCGCCGAAGTCGTCCTGGAGAAGCGGTTCAACGACCTCACCCACCTCACCGGTCCCTTCGACATCATCGGTGACGTCCACGGCTGCGCGTCGGAGCTGGAGACCCTGCTCGGCAAGCTGGGCTACGAGGACGGCGTCCACCCCGACGGGCGCACCGCAGTCTTCGTCGGCGACCTCGTCGACCGCGGCCCCGACAGCCCCGGCGTCCTGCGCCGGGTGATGGGCATGGCCGGGTCCGGCAACGCCCTGTGCGTCCCCGGGAACCACGAGAACAAGCTCGGCCGTTACCTCAAGGGCTCCAAGGTCCAGCTGACCCACGGCCTCGCGGAGACCGTCGAGCAGCTCGGGCGGGAGTCCGAGGAGTTCGTGGAGGAGGTGAGGGCGTTCATCGCCGGCCTGGTCAGCCACTACGTCCTCGACGGCGGCCGGCTGGTGGTCTGTCACGCGGGCCTGCCCGAGAAGTACCACGGCCGCACCTCCGGCCGGGTCCGCTCGCACGCCCTCTACGGGGAGACCACGGGCGAGACCGACGAGTTCGGCCTGCCCGTGCGCTACCCCTGGGCCGAGGACTACCGGGGCAAGGCCGTCGTCGTCTACGGCCACACCCCGGTCCCGGACACCACCTGGATCAACAACACCATCTGCCTCGACACCGGCGCCGTCTTCGGCGGCCGGATGACCGCCCTGCGCTGGCCCGAGCGCGAACTGGTCGACGTACCGGCCGAGAAGGTCTGGTACGAGCCGGTCAAGCCGCTCGTCGCCGAGGTTCCGGGCGGGCACGACGGCCGCCCGCTGGACCTGGCCGACGTACAGGGCCGCCGCGTGGTGGAGACCCGTCACCTGGGCAACGTGGCCGTCCGCGAGGAGAACGCGGCGGCCGCCCTGGAGGTCATGAGCCGCTTCGCGGTGGACCCCCGGCTGGTGCCCTACCTCCCGCCGGCCATGGCCCCGACCGCCACCGCCGCGCAGGAGGGCTGGCTGGAGCACCCGGCCGAGGCCTTCGCCCAGTACCGCGCCGACGGCGTCGAGCGGGTGGTGTGCCAGGAGAAGCACATGGGCTCGCGCGCCACCGTCCTGCTCTGCCGCGACGCCGGCGCGGCCCGCGAGCGGTTCGGGGTCGACGGCACGGTCACCGGCTCCCTCTACACCCGCACGGGACGGCCCTTCTTCCAGGACCCCGAGGTGACGGAGGCGTTCCTCGCCCGCCTGCGCGCGGCGGTCGACGGCGCGGGCCTGTGGGAGGAACTCGCCACGGACTGGCTGTTGCTCGACGGAGAGCTGCTGCCCTGGTCCCTGAAGTCCACCGGCCTGCTCCGCAACCAGTACGCCGCCGTCGGCGCGGCCTCCCGCGCCGTGTTCCCGGACGCCCTCGCCGCCCTGGAGGGGGCCGCGGCCCGGGGCGTGGACACCGGCGCCCTGCTGGAGCGCCAGCGCGGCCGGGCCGCCGACGCGGCCGCCTTCACCGAGGCGTACCGGCGTTACTGCTGGACCACCGACGGGCTGGACGACGTACGGTTCGCGCCGTTCCAGCTGCTCGCGGCGGCCGGCCGTTCGCTGGCCGCCGTACCGCACGACGAGCAGCTGGCGTGGCTGGACCGGCTGGCCGACGCCGACGAACGGGCCGCCGCCACCGACCGGTCCGGCGCCCCGCTGCTGCGGCGCACCGGCCGGATCCTCGTGGACACCGGGGACGAGGCGTCCGTGCGCGCCGCCACCGACTGGTGGCTGGAGCTGACCGCCGGCGGTGGTGAGGGCATGGTCGTCAAGCCGCTCGCGGCGTGCGTCCGCGACGGCAAGGGCCGGCTGGTCCAGCCGGGGGTGAAGGTCCGCGGACGCGAGTACCTGCGGATCATCTACGGCCCGGAGTACACGCGTCCGGAGCAGCTGGAGCGACTGCGTCCGCGGTTCCTCGGGCACAAGCGCTCGCTCGCCCTGCGCGAGTACGCGCTCGGGCTGGAGGCGCTGGACCGGCTGGCCGCGGGGGAGCCGCTGTGGCGGGTCCACGAGGCGGTGTTCGCCGTGCTCGCCCTCGAATCGGAGCCGGTGGACCCCCGGCTGTGAGCCGGCCGTGACCCCGGTCGTCACCCCGGCCGAGGGATGCGCGGCGTAAAGCGGAAGCCCCCGTACGGCCTGGAATTAGGTCGTATGGGGGAACTTCCGCGGTGAAGTCCGGGGAAAACACCGGCCGGATCGTTCATCCAGGGCAGCGGAATGTCCGCGAACCCGGAAGGACGGAACGTCACCTATGAAGATGACCGCGCGCGGAAGCATTGCGGCGCTCATGACCTGTATGGCCGCGGCCGGCGCGGCCACCCCGGCCGTGGCCGACTCGGTTCCCGTGGGAGTCCCGTTGGAGGCGGTGGAGACCACGCTGGGCGTACCCACCCCGCACATCGCCACCGCCGTCCCGATGCCGGTCGTCGGAGCCCCCGAGGCGCCCCGCCACCACAAGGGCGACATGCTCCCGACCCCGCTGCTCCCGGTGGTGCCGATCGGCACCGACCTCGGTGCCACCCGGGTCACCTCGCCGGTACCCAACCTGCTGGGCGACCCCGCGACGGACGGGGAGGGTTCGCTGGAGTCCCCGGGCACCACCCTGCTCACCCGCAGCCCCGGAGCCGTCGTCGGCTCGCCCCTGACGATGCCGGACGGCAGCAACAGCGGCATCCCGAACCTGACCGCCCCCAAGCTGGGCGTGATCGCTCCGGAAGTGATCGGCGCCCCGACGGCACTTCTCGGCCTGCGCTGAGTCCCCACAGCCGACGCCAGGTCAAAAAGCCGTCCGGTCTGGGTACGTGTACGGCATGGGATTCCATGTCGACTCCGAGACCGGGCGGCTCCGCCGCGTCATCCTCCACCGGCCCGACCTGGAGCTGAAGCGGCTCACACCAAGCAACAAGGACGCCCTGCTCTTCGACGACGTGCTGTGGGTGCGCCGGGCCCGCCAGGAGCACGACGGTTTCGCGGACGTGCTCCGTGACCGGGGTGTCGCCGTCCACCTCTTCGGCGACCTGCTCCGCGAGTCCCTCGACATCCCCGAGGCGAGACACCTCGTACTGGACCGGGTCTTCGACGAGAAGGAGTACGGCCCCCTCGCCACCGACCACCTGCGTGCCGTCTTCGGCGGGCTCTCCTCGGCCGACCTCGCGGAGGCCCTGGTCGGCGGCATGACCAAGCGGGAGTTCCTGGAGCGGCACGCCGAGCCGGTGTCGGTGCGCTTCCACGCGCTGGAGACGGACGGTTTCCTGCTGGGCCCGCTGCCCAACCACCTCTTCACGCGGGACACCTCCGCCTGGATCTACGACGGGGTGTCGATCAACGCCATGCGCTGGCCGGCCCGGCAGCGCGAGACCGTGCACTTCGAGGCGATCTACCGGCACCACCCGCTGTTCACCGGCTCGGGGGCCTTCCACTTCTGGTCGCAGGGGCAGGTGGACTACCCCTCGACCATCGAGGGCGGGGACGTCCTGGTCATCGGCAACGGCGCCGTGCTGATCGGGATGAGCGAGCGGACCACCCCGCAGGCGGTGGAGATGCTCGCGCGCGGCCTGTTCGCGGCCGGCTCGGCGACGGCCATCGTGGCGCTCGACATGCCGAAGCGGCGGGCCTTCATGCACCTGGACACGGTGATGACGATGGTCGACGCAGATACGTTCACTCAGTACGCGGGGCTCGGCATGCTCCCCTCCTACACGATCCGGCCCGGCGAGCGCCCCGGGGAGCTGCGGGTGAGCGACCATCCGGCCGAGCACATGCACCGGGCGATCGCGGCCGCCCTCGGCCTGGAGCGGATCAGGGTGCTGACGGCCACCCAGGACGTGCACTCGGCGGAGCGCGAGCAGTGGGACGACGGCTGCAACGTGCTGGCGGTGGAACCGGGGGTGGTGGTCGCGTACGAGCGGAACGTCACCACCAACACGCACCTGCGCAAGGAGGGCATCGAGGTGATCGAGATCCCGGGGAGCGAGCTGGGACGGGGCCGGGGCGGGCCGCGGTGCATGAGCTGCCCGGTGGAGCGGGACGCCGTGTGAGCAGGGGCGTACGACCCGGCCGGACTGTATATCAATACAGAGGATCGTATAGACTTCCAGCATCCCCTGTCAGCGCCACCCTGGAGTGTCCCCCATGGCCACCGACCTCTTCGGCCGCAGTTTCCTCAAGGAGCTCGACTTCACCGCCGCCGAGTTCCGCGGTCTGGTCGAGCTCGCCGCCGAACTCAAGGCCGCCAAGAAGGCCGGGACGGAGCGGCGTCGCCTCCAGGGCAAGAACATCGCGTTGATCTTCGAGAAGACCTCGACGCGCACCCGCTGCGCCTTCGAGGTCGCCGCCGCCGACCAGGGCGCCCACACGGTCTACCTCGACCCCACCGGCTCCCAGATGGGCCACAAGGAGTCCGTCCGGGACACGGCCCGGGTGCTCGGCCGGATGTTCGACGGGATCGAGTACCGGGGCGACAGCCAGGACGCGGTCGAGGAGCTCGCCGCGCACTCGGGCGTCCCGGTCTTCAACGGCCTCACCGACGACTGGCACCCGACCCAGATGCTCGCCGACGTGCTCACGATGACCGAGCACAGCGACAAGCCGCTGGAGCGCATCGCCTTCGCCTACCTCGGCGACGCCCGCTTCAACATGGGCAACTCCTACCTGGTCACCGGCGCGCTGCTGGGCATGGACGTCCGCATCGTGGCGCCGAAGGCCTACTGGCCGGCCGAGGCCGTCGTGGCGCGGGCCCGGGAGCTGGCAGCGGCCAGCGGGGCCCGGATCACCCTCACCGAGGAGGTCGCGGAGGGCGTGGCCCAGGCCGACTTCGTGGCCACGGACGTCTGGGTGTCGATGGGCGAGCCCAAGGAGGTCTGGGACGAGCGGATCGCGGCCCTGGTCCCGTACGCCGTCACCATGGACGTGCTGCGCGCGGCCGGGAACCCGGACGTGAAGTTCCTGCACTGCCTGCCCGCCTACCACGACCTGGGCACCAAGGTGGCCCGCGAGGTCCACGAGCGGCACGGGCTGGACTCGCTGGAGGTCACGGACGAGGTGTTCGAGTCGGCGCACTCGGTCGTCTTCGACGAGGCCGAGAACCGGCTGCACACCATCAAGGCCGTCCTCGTGGCGCTGCTCGCCGGCCCCGGTACCGGGGCGTAGCGGCGGCCCCTCCCGTCCGCGCCGGTCGGCGCCGTCAGGCGGTCGCGGCGCGGGCCGGCAGGGTGAACCACACGGCCTTCCCGCGCGCGGTGCGCCGGTGGCCGCAGGAGGAGCTGAGGGTCCGGATCAGCAGCAGGCCGCGGCCGTGCTCCTGCCAGGGGTCGGGAGGGGTGTCGTCGGGGCGGGTGGCGAGATCGCCCGGCGGGCGCGGGTCGCCGTCGTGCACCTCCACCTGGCAGCCGTTCGCCAGCAGCTCCACGACCAGCTCGATCGGGGCTCCGCCGCCGGAGGTGTGCTCCACGGCGTTCGCGACCAGCTCGGCGGTCAGCAGCTCCGCGGTGTCCCGGTCGGCCGAGGGGCCGCCGTCCGTGAGGGCGGTACGGACCACGGCGCGTGCGAGGGGCACGGCGGCGGTGGAGTGCGGAAGGGCGATCCGCCAGGCGGAGGCGTCGGGCAAGGCGGATCCGTCCGTTCCGGAATCGTCGCGGGGGCGTGGAGGGGCGGTGCGGCGGGAGTCCGTCCGGTGGCGCCCGGGTGAACTCCCACTTTCAACCATACGAAGTGGAATTCCGGCTCCGCAGGGCACCCCGGCCGAAGCGCAAGGGACCGGGGTCGGCGACCCCGGGGACCTCCGGCACGTTGGGTGGCCGGGCCCGGTGGCCGGGCCCGGTGGCCGCGCCAGGCCGGCGGGCGGTGTCGCGTTTCCGTGACGATGGTCACGAGTCGGTGATACCGTCGGTTCCGTGAGCCCCTTCACCGGTTCCACCCCATCGACCGAACGGTGGCGCAACCTGCGGGTGACCCGGCAGGACGGTGTCGCCACCGTGACCCTCGACCGCCCCGAGAAGCTGAACGCGCTCACCTTCGGCGCCTACGCCGACCTGCGCGATCTGCTCGCCGAACTGTCCCGCGAACGTTCCGTACGCGCCCTCGTGCTCGCCGGCGAGGGCCGTGGCTTCTGCTCCGGCGGGGACGTGGACGAGATCATCGGTGCCACCCTCGCCATGGACACCGCCCAGCTCCTCGACTTCAACCGGATGACCGGCCAGGTGGTCCGGGCCGTCCGCGAATGCCCCTTCCCGGTGATCGCCGCCGTGCACGGGGTGGCCGCCGGAGCCGGAGCCGTCCTCGCCCTCGCCGCCGACTTCCGGATCGCGGACCCCACCGCCCGGTTCGCCTTCCTCTTCACCCGCGTCGGCCTCTCCGGCGGGGACATGGGCGCCGCCTACCTGCTGCCCCGGGTCGTCGGCCTCGGCCACGCCACCCGGCTGCTGATGCTCGGAGAACCGGTACGCGCCCCCGAGGCGGAGCGGATCGGCCTGCTCAGCGAGCTGGTCGACGAGGGCAAGGCCGACGTCCGGGCCGCCGAACTGGCCGCCCACCTCGCCGCCGGACCCGCCCTCGCGTACGCGCAGACCAAGGCCCTGCTGACGGCGGAACTGGACATGCCGCTGGCCGCCGCGGTCGAACTCGACGCCAACACCCAGGCGCTGCTGATGCACGGCGAGGACTACGCGGAGTTCCACGCGGCCTTCACCGGGAAGCGGCCGCCGCGCTGGAAGGGCAGGTAACGCCATGCGGGTCGCCGTCGTGGGCGGGGGACCGGGGGGACTGTACGCCGCCGCGCTGCTGGCACGGCAGGGGCACCACGTGGAGGTCTGGGAACGGGGTGCCCCCGAGGACACCTTCGGCTTCGGCGTCGTGCTCTCCGACGAGACCCTCGGCGGCATCGAACGCGCCGACACGGTCGTGCACGCCGCCCTCGGCGGCGAGTTCGTGCGCTGGGACGACGTCGAGGTCGTCCACCGGGGCCGGCTGCTCACCTCCGGCGGCCACGGCTTCGCCGCGCTCGGCCGGCGCCGGCTGCTGGAGATCCTGCACGAGCGCTGCGCGGGCCTCGGGGTCAGGCTCCGCTTCCGCACCCCGGCACCCGACGCGCAAGAGCTGGCCCGTACGCACGACCTGGTCGTCGCGGCGGACGGGGTGCACAGCGCGACCCGCGAGAAGGGCGCGGCGCACTTCCGTCCCACCGTCACCGAAGGACGCTGCCGCTACATCTGGCTGGCCGCCGACTTCGCCTTCGAGGCCTTCCGCTTCGAGATCGCGGAGACCGCGCACGGGGTGATGCAACTGCACGCCTACCCGTACTCCGACGACTCCTCGACCGTGATCGTCGAGATGCGGGAGGAGGTGTGGCGCGCCGCGGGCTTCGACCTGTGCGACGAGCAGGAGTCCGCCTCCCGGTGCGCCAAGATCTTCAGCGAGGCCCTGCGCGGCAGGCCGCTGAGGGGCAACCGCTCCGCGTGGACCCGCTTTCGCACCGTGGAGAACGCGCGGTGGTCGCACGGGAACGTGGTCCTGCTCGGGGACGCCGCGCACACGGCCCACTTCTCCATCGGCTCCGGCACCAAGCTCGCCGTCGAGGACGCGCTGGCGCTCGCCGAGGCACTGGCGGCGGTCACCGAGGAGGAAGCGGGCACGGCGGGACCGGCGGGACCGGCGGGACCGGCCCCGGAGGGGGTCACCCCGGCCGGTGTGGCACGGGCCCTGGCGGCGTACGAGGCCGCGCGGCGCCCCGCCGTGGCCAGCACCCAGCGGGCGGCGGCGGCCAGCATGCGGTGGTTCGAGGAGATCCAGGGCTACGTCGGCCAGCCCGCCCGGCAGTTCGCCTTCAACCTGCTGACCCGCAGCCGGCGGGTGACGCACGAGAACCTGCGGCTGCGCGACGCACGCTTCACGCGAGCGGTGGAAGAGGAGTTCGGCTGCCCGGAGGGCGCGGCGGGAACCCCGCCGATGTTCACCCCGTTCACCCTGCGGGGCCTGACCCTGCGCAACCGGGTCGTCGTCGCGCCCATGGACATGTACTCGGCACGGGACGGGGTGCCGGGGGACTTCCACCTGGTGCACCTCGGCGAGCGGGCCCTCGGCGGGGCCGGGCTCGTCATGACGGAGATGGTGTGCGTCAGCGCGGAAGGCCGGATCACCCCCGGCTGCACGGGCCTGTGGACCTCGGGGCAGGCGGCCGCCTGGAAGCGGATCGTCGACTTCGTCCACACCTGCGCGCCGGGCACCGCCCTCGGCGTCCAGCTCGGGCACTCGGGCCGCAAGGGCTCGACGAGGGTCATGTGGGAGGGCATGGACGAGCCGCTGCCCGAGGGTAACTGGCCGCTCGTCGCCGCCTCCGCACTGCCCTACCGGCCCGGTGTGTCCGCCGTCCCGCGCGCGCTGGACACCGCCGACCTCGCCGCCCTGCGCTCCGACTTCGCGGCGGCCGCCGTGCGCGCCGCGGAATGCGGCTTCGACCTGCTGGAACTGCACTGCGCGCACGGCTACCTGCTGTCCGGCTTCCTGTCGCCGCTCACCAACCACCGCGACGACGCCTACGGCGGCCCCCTGGAGAACCGGCTGCGTTTCCCGTTGGAGGTCTTCGACGCGGTCCGCGCCGTATGGCCGGCGGACCGCCCGATGACGGTCCGGATCTCGGCGACCGACTGGGCGCCCGGCGGCACCGCGCCGGACGAGGCGGAGCGGATCGCCGCCGCCTTCGCCGCCCACGGCGCGGACGCCGTCGACGTGTCCACCGGCCAGGTCGTGGCCGAGGAGACCCCGGAGTACGGGCGCTCCTACCAGACCCCCTACGCCGACCGGATCCGCAACGCGCTCGGCGTTCCCGTCATCGCCGTCGGCGCCATCTCCTCCTGGGACGACGTCAACTCCCTGCTGCTGGCCGGGCGCGCCGACCTGTGCGCCCTGGGACGCCCGCACCTGTACGACCCGCACTGGACCCTGCACGCGGCGGCCGACCAGGGGTACGAGGGACCGGGCGCGCCCTGGCCCGCCCCCTACCGGGCCGGCAGCCGCAAGCCGCCGACGGGGAAGGGGTAGCGGCGGCCGCGGGGACGGGCGGTCAGAGCGCCTCCAGGAGGACGCGGTCCTCGACCGGGACGTAGCCGAGGCGCTGGTAGATGCCGTTGCTGGTGGGGTTGGCGAGGTCGGTGAAGAGCAGGACCTCGCGTGCGCCGGCCACGCGGGCGGCTCCGCTCGCCGCGTGGGTGACACCGGCGGCGTAGCCGCGGCCCCGGACGGCGGGCGGGGTGTAGACGGGGCCGACGCGGGAGGCGCCGGCGATCGGGCGGGAGAACGCCGCCAGGGACACCGGTCTGCCGTCGTGCTCCCAGAGCAGGGCGCCGCCGTAGGAGAGCCGCTGGCGCAGGGCGGCCTCCGAGGCGCGGCCGGGCTGGTCCGTCTCCCGGTCGAACTCCCGGGTCCAATCCAGCAGGAGGGGCAGGTCCGCCTCGTCCGCGAGCCGGGGCCGTCCGGCCGGGGCACGCTCCGGGGCCGTCAGGGTGCCGAGCCGGTAGAGCCGCAGCTCCTCCCCGGTCCGGGTCGGCCGCCCCCAGGCGGCGGCCAGCGTCAGGGCGTCCGTCCGGCGGGCGTTGATCCCGCGGATCCCGGAGAGCAGCGGGTCGGCCGTGAGCTCCGGGCCGAGGGCGCGGACCGCTTCCGGGGGCAGGGCGCCGAGCAGTACGGGGTAGGGCGGCGTGCGGAGCAGGGCGCCCGCGACGGTTCCGTCGGCGCCGGTCCACCAGCCGAAGACGGGGTCGTCGTCGCCGTGGGCGTGCAGGCCGCGCCGTTCCAGGGAGTCGGTGACGGTGAGCAGGCTGGTGTTGACCACCGGTCGTGCGGCCAACGCGGGGCGTGCGGCCGTCAGATAGGCCGCCAGATCAGTGCTGAAGGTCCATGTCATGGTCCATCGTGACGGGGGCCCGGAGCCGGGCGCACCCGAATTTCCGCGCTGTTCGCGGGGGCGCCCGGGGGTGGTCTCGGGGCTCTCCCCCGGGTGGGGGAGAGGGCTCCCCCACGTGGGGGAAGCGGCGGTGCCGGGCCGCTGGGATCTTGGGAATGCGGCAGGAGGCCAGGCCGCCCGGCGGCCCACCCGGGCCCGGCAGGAGGAGGAACCGTGAAGACCCGAACCCCGTACGTGAAGCCGTACAGCCGCCCCGTCACGGAGGCCCGCCGCAGCCGGTCGCTACGTCCGCACGAAGTCGGCGCCCGCGTCCCGCAGCCGGGTGTGCAGCTCGGTGAAGACCGCCGCCGCCCGGTCGCCCGGCCAGTCGGCGGGGAGCAGCTCGCGGGGCAGTCCGGGATCCGCGTAGGGCAGCCGCCGCCAGGAGTCCAGGGCGGCCAGGTAGGTGCGGTAGGCGGCCTCCGGCGTGGGCTCGGGGCCCGACTGGAGGGCGCGCAGCGCCGGCTCGTGCAGATCGAGGAACTCCTCGTGCTGCTTGGCCAGCGCCGCCAGGTCCCACCAGCGGGCCACCGCCTCGGCGGTGGGCGCGAAGCCGAGGTGGGAGCCGCGGAAGAGCTCGACGTAGGCCGTCAGGTGCAACCGCTCCAGTGTGTGCCCGGTCTCGCGGGCCAGCTGGGCCGGGGCGATCCACACGCCCGGGGCCACCGCTCCGAAGCCGAGCCGGGCGAGGCGGGAGCGCAGCAGGTGCCGCTTGTTGCGCTCCTGCTCCGGGACGGAGAAGACCGCGACGAGCCATTCCTCCGACACCTGAGGGGGGCCGTAGATCCGCCGGTCCCCGTCCTCCAGCAGCAGCCGGGCCTCCTCGGAGAGGTCGTAGGCGGCGGCGCCGTCGGCGGTCTTGGCGGGCACCAGGAAGCCGCGCCGCTTCAGCCGGGACACCGAGGAGCGGACGGAGGGCGCGTCGACGCCGGCCGCGCCCAGCAGGCGGACCAGCGCGGACACCGGGACGGGCCCCTCGAAGGTCCGCCCGTAGGCGCCGTAGAACGTGACGATCAGAGATCGCGGAGTGTGCTGCTCGACCACGGGTTCACTCTAGATCGCGCAGCCGGAAGCGCTGAAGTTTCCCGGTCGCCGTTCGGGGCAGTGCGGGCAGGAAGACGAAGGAGCGCGGGCACTTGTGCGGGGCCAGCTCGGAGCGCATGTGGGTGCGCAGGGCGTCCTCGGTCAGCACCGATCCGTCGCGCGGGACGATGTGGGCGACCACGATCTGGCCCCTGCGCTCGTCGGGGAGCCCGACCACCGCCACCTCCATGACGTCGGGGTGGCGCAGCAGGGCCTCCTCCACCTCCGGGCCCGCGATGTTGTATCCGGACGAGATGATCATGTCGTCGGCGCGGGCGACGTAGCGGAAGTAGCCGTCGGTGTCGCGGACGTAGGTGTCACCGGTCAGGTTCCAGCCGTCGCGGACGTACTCCCGCTGGCGGGGGTCGGCCAGGTAGCGGCAGCCGACGGGCCCGCGTACGGCCAGGAGGCCGGGTTCGCCGTCCGCGACGGGCCGGCCCGCGGGGTCCACCACCCGGGCCTCCCAGCCGGGCACCACGCGGCCCGTGGCGCCGGGGCGGGTGTCCTCGTCGGCCGCGGAGATGAAGATGTGCAGCAGTTCGGTGGCCCCGATGCCGTTGATGATGCGCAGTCCGGTGCGCTCGTACCAGGCCTGCCAGGTGGCGGCGGGCAGGTTCTCGCCGGCCGAGACGCAGCGGCGCAGAGCGGACAGGTCGTAGGCGCCCGTGTCGTAGGGGCCCAGGGTGTCCAGCATCGACCGGTAGGCGGTGGGAGCGGTGAACAGGACCGTGACCCGGTGCTCGGCGAGCGCGGGGAGCAGGGCGCGGGGTGCGGCCTGTTCCAGCAGCAGCGCGCACGCCCCCGCGCGCAGGGGGAAGACGACCAGTCCGCCGAGTCCGAAGGTGAACCCGAGCGGGGGACTGCCGGCGAACACGTCGTCGGGGCGGGGCCGCAGCAGATGGCGGGAGAAGGTGTCGGCGATGGCGAGGAGGTCGCGGTGGAAGTGCATGCAGCCCTTGGGGCGGCCGGTGGTGCCGGAGGTGAAGGCGATCAGCGCCACGTCGTCGGCAGAGGTCTCGACGGCGGGATAGGGCTCCCGGTGGGTCTCGGCCAGCCGCAGCAGGTCGTCGGGGGCCTCCCCGCCGTAGGCGGCGATCCGCAGGCCGGGCACCTCGGCCTTGACCAGGTCGTCCAGGACGTCGGCGTGACAGACGGCGTGGCCGACCCGGGCCATGGAGCACACCGTCGCCAGCTCCTGGGCCCGCTGCTGGGCCAGCACGGTGACGGCCACCCCGCCCGCCTTCATCACGGCCAGCCAGCAGGCGGCGAGCCACGGCCCGGTGGGGCCGCGCAGCAGCACCCGGTTGCCGGGGACCACGCCGAGGTCGCTGGTGAGGGCGTGGGCGAGCGAGTCGACGCGTCGGCGCAGCTCCCCGTACGACCACACATCGCCCGAGCCCGAGCGGAAGGCGGGGCGGTCGGGGCCGAACCGGTCGACGGTGGCGTCCAGCAGTTCGGCGCCGCAGTTCAACCGGTCCGGATAGGCCAGTTCGGGCAGCTCGAAGAGGAGCTCCGGCCAGGCGTCGGCGGGCGGCAGGTGTTCGCGCGCGAAGGTGTCGGTATGAGCGGAAGGCTTGAGCTCCAAGGCGGGTTCGCCCCCTTGCGACGTCCGGACGGGGTGGAGCCGGCCGTGCGGTGCCTCTCCCCGTTGACCCCGGGGAGCTGCCTCTAGAGCGTATCGTGATGGTGACGACAGTCAACAGGACGCGATAGGACTGGGGCATTCGGATGGCCGGATTCGCGCTCGGGGTGGATGAAGAGGAATGGTGCGGGCAGTTGCGTGCCCTGTCGGCGGGGCGGTTGCGGCCGCTCGCCGAGAAGGGTGAGCCCGGCCGGGTGAACCGGCCGCTGCTGGCGGCGCTCGGCGAGCTGGGGCTGCTGGACAAGGTGTTCGACTCCGGCGCGCTGGAGCTGTGCCTGCTGCGGGAATCGCTCGCCTACGGCTGCACCGAGGCGGAGACGGCCCTGGCCCTCCAGGGCCTGGGTGCGCACCCGGTGCTGAGGTCGGGCAGCGCGGAGCAGCGCGAGCGATGGCTGCCGGGGGTGCGGGAGGGCCGGCTGGTGGCGGCGTTCGCGCTCAGCGAGCCGGGCGCGGGATCGGACGCGGCGGCCCTGGCGCTGGAGGCCGTACCGGACGGGGCGGGATGGCGGCTGCACGGGCAGAAGTGCTGGATCTCCAACGCCCCCGAAGCCGATTTCTACACCGTCTTCGCCCGGACGGGTGAGTCGCCGGGTGCGCGGGGGGTCACCGCGTTCCTGGTCCCGGCGGACCGGCCGGGGCTGGGCGGCGAGGCCCTCGACATGCTGTCGCCGCACCCCATCGGCTCGCTCGCCTTCGACGGGGTGCCGGTCGGCCGCGCCGACGTCCTGGGGGAGCCCGGGCAGGGGTTCCGGGTGGCGATGGAGACCCTGAACCTGTTCCGGCCGAGCGTGGGCGCCTTCGCGGTCGGCATGGCACGGGCGGCCCTGGACGCGACGCTCACCCACACGGCCGGCCGCACCGCCTTCGGCGGGGTGCTGGCGGACCTCCAGGCCGTCGCGCACCGGGTCGCGGAGATGGCCACCCGCACCGAGGCCGCCCGGCTGCTGGTGTACGCGGCGGCCGGCGCCTACGACGGGGGCTCCCCCGACGTCCCCCGGCGGGCGGCCATGGCGAAGCTCCTGGCCACGGAGACGGCCCAGTACGTCGTGGACCACGCCGTCCAGCTGCACGGTGCGGTCGCGCTGCGCCGCGGCCACCTGCTGGAGCACCTCTACCGGGAGGTGCGGGCGCCCAGGATCTACGAGGGCGCGAGCGAGGTGCAGCGCACCCTCATCGCGAAGGAGCTCTACCGGAAGGGGTCGGTGGGATGAGCCTGGAGCGGATCAACCCCGAGGAGCTGTCCCCGGCGGCCGGCTTCTCGCACGCCGTCACCGCCACCGGGGGCCGGCTGGTGTTCCTGGCCGGCCAGACCGCGCTGGACGGCTCCGGCAAGGTCGTGGGGGAGACCCTGCCGGAGCAGTTCGAGCGGGCCCTGGCCAACCTGCTGACGGCCCTCGCGGCGGCCGGCGGCACCCCGGCGGACCTGGCGCGGGTGACGGTGTACGCGGTGGACGTGGCGGCCTACCGCGACCACGCCGCCGAGCTGGGCCGGATCTGGCGCCGGCTCGCGGGGCGCGAGTACCCCGCGATGGCGGTGGTCGGCGTGGTCCGCCTCTGGGACACGCAGGCCCAGCTCGAACTGGACGGCTTCGCGGTCCTCCCCTAGCCGCCCGCCCCGCCCCCCGGCCCCGCCCCCCGGCCCCGCCCCCCGGCCCCGGCCCCCGGCCCCGGCGCCGCACGAGGCCGGGGCCGGGGTGGGGTGTGGGCGCGGCGTCAGGAGCCCGCGGAGTCCAGGAGGGTGCCCATCCACTCCTCCACGCCCGCGACCGTCCGCGGCAGGGCCCCCGACATGAGCCGCGCCCCGTCGGCGGTGATGACCAGGTCGTCCTCGATGCGCACGCTCACCCCGCGCAGCTCGGCCGGCAGCGTCTCGTCGTCCGGCTGGAGGTAGAGGCCGGGTTCGACGGTCAGCACCTGGCCCTCCTCCAGGACGCCCTCCAGGTACGTCTCGGCCCGCGCCTTCGCGCAGTCGTGGACGTCCAGCCCCAGCATGTGCCCGCTGCTGCACAGCGAGTACCGCCGGTGCAGGTCACCCTCGGCGTTCTTGAGCACGCCCCACTCCGCGAGCCCTTCCGCGATGACCTTCATGCCGGCCCGGTGGAAGTCCCCGAAGCTCGCCCCCGGCCGCAGCGCCGCGATGCCCGCCTCCTGTGCGGCCAGCACCAGTTCGTAGACCTGCCGCTGGACGGGGGAGAAGCGCCCGGACAGCGGGAGGGTGCGGGTGATGTCGGCCGTGTAGAGGGTGTCGGTCTCCACGCCCGCGTCCAGGAGGAGCAGTTCGTCCCGGTTGAGCCGGCCGTCGTTGTGGATCCAGTGCAGGACGCCCGCGTGGGCTCCCGAGGCCGCGATCGTGTTGTAGCCGGTCCCGTTGCCCTCCGCCCGGGCGCGCAGTCCGAACACCCCCTCGATCCAGCGCTCCCCGCGCGGGTGAGCGAGCGCCTGCGGCAGGGCCCGGACGACGTCCTCGAAACCGGCCGCCGTGTGGTCCACGGCCAGCTGCAGCTGGTCGACCTCCCACGCGTCCTTGACCAGCCGCAACTCGGAGAGCGCTGCGGCCAGTTCGCCGTCCGTGGCGGCGTTGCGGGCCGGCGGTTCCCCGAGGGTGTCCAGGTGCGCGCAGCGGATGCCGGTCAGCCGCTCGGCCTCCGCGAGGTCCGGGCGGCGTCCCACCCAGAACTCGCCGTAGCGGCGGTCGCGGAAGAACTCCTCGTTCCCGTCGGCCCGGGGCGAGCGCGGCCTCAGGTACAGCACGGCCTCGTGCCCGTTCGGGCCGGACGGCTCCAGGGCCAGCACGTGCCCGGCCTGGTCCTCGCCCGTCAGTCCGGTCAGCCAGGCGTACGCGCTGTGCGGCCGGAAGCGGAAGTCGGCGTCGTTGGAGCGGACCATCAGCTCGCCGGCCGGGATGAGCAGCCGCTCGCCGGGGAAGCGCGCGGAGAGCCTGGCGCGGCGGCCCGGGGTGACGGTGTGCGAGGGGACGCGGGCGGCGGTGGGGAGCGGGGTGGCCGCCCAGTTTCCGGCCATGTACCGGGACAACTCGGCTGATACGGGCAGGTCGTGGCTGCCGGTGTTGAGGCGGGCGGAGGTGTCGCTCACGGAGGCTCCCTCAAGAAGTACCGAACTGGTGGGCGCACAGGGCTTGCCAGTGCAATTTCACATTACTATGTTACAGCTCACAGCGCGGCACGTTAATCCCCGTCAAACGCCGTGTGAAGCAGGGCAGTTCACGCACCATTTCCCCCACCTCCCTCCCCATCAGGAGCTCTCGGTGTCCCAGCACAGAGTTGTGCGTACGTCCCTCCTCTCCGCCGCCGTGGCGGTCACCCTCCTCGCCACCGCCGGCCAGGCCGTGACCCAGGCCGCGGAGCGGGGCACCCCCGTCGCCGCGTCCGGCGCCTCCGCACCCGCCGCCTTCACCTCCGGAGCCGCCGGCGCCACCGGCACCACGACGCCGAACCCCTTCGACGAGGTCGACCACCGGGCCGACGCCCAGGAGCTCTCACCGGCGCCCGCCCCGGCCCCCGGCGGCAAGGCCGTCACCGACGGCAGGGTGCCCGGCGCCGCCCCGGCCGTCTCGGCCCCGGGCTCCTCCGCGTCCGCCGAGCGCGCGGAGAAGAGCCGCAAGGCGGCCTCCGCCCAGGCCGCACCCACCGCGCGCAGCGTCGCCGCGGGCGTCCCCTGCACCCTTGACGGGATCACCGGCCTCGCGCCGGAGCAGTTCGCCGACTTCCTCGCCGACCCGGCCGTCACCGCCGACGGCTGCCTGCGCAACCTCATCTGGACCTGGGACGCGCGCCTGGCGCCGGTCATGTCCGACGCCCACGTCCAGGCCGTCTCCCGCCGGATATCCAGCCTGGCCGCCGCCCACGACGGCCGTAACTCCTCCCACCTGGAGGAGATGTTCACCTACCTGCACGCCGTCGTGTACCACGACTACTCGCACTCCGAGATCGACGTCACCGACGCCCCCACCGTCGACGCGATGCGCCGGGCCATCGCCGACTTCGGTGACGCCGCCCGCACGTTCGACGTGACGGCCACCAACGCCCGCACCCTGCGCGAGGCCCTCTACGCGGGCAGCGCCCCGGGTCTGCGCCAGCACCAGCTCGGCCTCATCAAGCGGGTCCTGGCCACCATGGACCCGTCCCACCCGGCCACCAACCTCGACGCCGGCTGGGCGGGCGCCGCGCTCTCCGCGCTGTCCGTCAACTACCTGGGCGTCTACCCGGGCAACCAGGACGCCGCCTTCCACTCCGCGGTCGCGGGCGACGCCGCCTACCGCGCCACCTTCAAGGCCTTCGCCGGCTACACGCACCTCAAGGGCACGGTCAACGCCTGGGTGGTGCGCGACGCGATCAGCGAGTACGGCCGCTTCGGCCAGGTCGACGGCCTCAAGGACCAGGTGGTCGCCGACCTCGGCGCCATGCTGCAGCCGCTCAAGTCCACCTTCGGCACCGAGCCCTGGGCCAAGGCCGTCTCCTGGCTGAACCTCTACGAGGCCTGCAAGCAGTACGGGGTGTGCAAGGAGGACATCGAGAAGCAGCTCTTCCCGAACACCTACACCTACGACAACGGCGGCATCAAGGTCCGCACCGCCCTCGACCGGGCCACCGTCGACCAGCTCTACTACGCGAGCAAGCAGGTCAAGACGCAGTTCCACCGCGTCATCGGCACCGACCAGCCCCTGGCCGGCGACACGAACACCACCCTGAACATCGTGCTCTACGCCTCCCGCGCCGACTACGAGAACTACCACCCCCTCCTCACCGGCTACGGCACCAACAACGGCGGCATCTACATCGAGAACGGCGCCACCTTCTACACCTACCAGCGCCGCGTCCCGCAGGACTCCTCGCTCACCCTCGAAGAGCTCTTCCGCCACGAGTACACGCACTACCTCAACGGCCGCTTCGCCGTCCCGGGCTCCTTCGGCCAGGGCCCCTGGTACGAGGGCGACCGCACCACCGCCATGGACGAGGGCACCGCCGAGTTCTTCGACGGCTCCACCCGCGACAACGGCATCGCCGTCCGCAAGTCCCTGGTCCGGGGCGTCATCAACGACACTTCCGGCGGCGGCCCCCGCATGAGCGTCCAGCAGCTGCTCAACGCCACGTACGACGGCGACGGGTTCCGCTTCTACAACTACGCGGGCACGTTCTTCGAGTTCCTGTGGACCGAGAAGCCCTCCCTGCTGCGCGAGATGTACGGCTACCTGCGCGCCAACGACGTCGCGGGCTACGACGCCTGGCGCAACCGCATGGGGTCGGACAGCTACCTCCAGCGCGACTACAACCGCTTCCTGGACGCGCAGATCGCCAAGGTGGACCAGCTCTACGTCCCGAACACCACCTTCACCGCCAACGACAAGCTGCGCGACTCCGCGCTCTCCTCGGTCAAGTCCGCCTTCGCGGCGGCCACGTACAACACCCCGGACTGCGTGGAGAACGGCGACCCCGGCAAGCGCCGCTTCACCTGTACCGGCCGGATCACCGCGAACCTGTCGAACTGGCGGAGCGACGACCAGAACTTCAAGGACATGTCCGAGACGGTGGACTACTTCATCCTCGACCGGGCGGGCGCGGCCTCCAACAACCTGGCCGACATGAACTGTTCCTTCGCTCCGGTGGAGATCTGGGCGAACAAGGTCGCGGGCACCTCCTCGTTCAGCTGTGAGGGCCCCCTGCGCAGCTGACGGCCACCGGGCCGGTCCCGATTCCCGCGGGGGGCGGGACCGGCCCGGGGCACCCCTCCGGCATGCCTAGGCAGCCCCTAAAGAATGTGACATATTACTGTCGTGTCCCAGAACCACTCCCCGGACGTCGTGATCATCGGTGCCGGTGTCGTCGGCGCCGCGTGCGCGTACTACGCGAGCCGCCGCGGACTGTCCGTGGCCGTCGTCGACCGCGGCCCCGTCGCGGGCGGTACGACCGGTGCCGGCGAGGGCAACCTGCTCGTCTCCGACAAGGAGGCCGGCCCGGAGCTCGACCTCGCGCTCCTGTCGGCCCGGCTCTGGCAGGAACTGGCGGAGGTCCTCCCGCGGGAGACCGAGTACGAGCCCAAGGGCGGCCTGGTCGTCGCCCCCGACGAGACCACCCTCAAGGCGCTCCGCACCTTCGCGGACGGCCAGCGCGCCGCGGGCGTGACCTCCACCGAGGTGGGGCCGGACGCCCTGCGCGACCTGGAGCCGCACCTGGCCCCGGGGCAGGCGGGGGCCTTCCACTACCCCCAGGACGCCCAGGTCCACCCGGCCCAGGCCGCGGCCCGCCTGCTGGCCGCGTCCGGCGCCGACCGCTACCTCGGCGAGGAGGTCACCGAAGTGCTCCTGCGGGGCGGCCGCGCCGTCGGCGTCCGCACGCCCCGCCGCACCCTCCTGGCCCCGGCGGTGCTCAACGCGGCGGGCACCTGGGGCGGCCACATCGCCTCCCTCGCCGGAACCACCCTGCCGGTCATGCCGCGCCGCGGCTTCGTCCTGGTCACCGAACCCCTGCCCCGCGTGGTCCGCCACAAGGTCTACGCCGCCGACTACATCGCCGACGTCGCCAGCGACTCCGCGTCCCTGCAGTCCTCGGCGGTGGTGGAGGGCACCCCGTCGGGCCCCGTCCTGATCGGCGCGACCCGCGAACGGGTCGGCTTCGACCGGACCCTGTCCACCGAGGCCCTGCGCCGGCTCGCCCGCCAGGCGGCGGCGCTCTTCCCGGTCCTGGCGGACACCCGCGTCCTGCGCACCTACCACGGCTTCCGCCCCTACCTCCCCGACCACCTCCCGGCGATCGGCCCCGACCCCCGCGTACCGGGCCTCTTCCACGCCTGCGGCCACGAGGGCGCCGGCATCGGCCTGGCCCCGGCCACGGGCGCCCTCATCGCCGCCTCCCTCACCGGAACCGACCCCGCCCTGGACCCGGCACCGTTCCGCCCGGACCGCTTCGAGGCCCCGAGCCCGGATTCCGAGGGCGACCGGGGCCGGGGGCGGGGCGGGGCGCCCTCCGGGACGTAGAACGTGATGGGGTGGCGCGAGGTGCCGCACCACCGGGCCGCCCCGGACGGGGCGCCATCAATCACGCAGTCCCGCACGGCAACCCCGCCCCGGCCCCGGCCCACCCCACCCCGCACAGACCCCGCCACCCCCGAACCCGCCCGGCAGGGCAAGACCCCGAGGAGACCCCGCTGATGCGCAGCCCCCGCTCGCTGGTAGGCGGCACCCCGGCGGCCACGTACCCGGTCACCTTCGACGGCCGTGAACTGACCGCCCAGGAAGGCCAGAGCATCGCCGCCGTCCTCTGGAACGCCGGGATCCTCGCCTGGCGCACCACCCGCGAAGGCGGCTCCCCGCGCGGGGCGTTCTGCGGCATCGGCGCCTGCTACGACTGCCTCGTCACCGTCAACGGCCGCCCGAACCAACGCGCCTGCCTCGTCCCGGCCCGCCCCGGAGACTCCGTCACCACCCAGGAGGGGACCGGACATGCCGACCTCGCCGTCTGACCGGGCCGCCCACGCCGCCGTCCCCGCGCCCCCGGCCGACCTCGCCGTCGTGGGCGCTGGCCCCGCCGGACTCGCCGCCGCCGTCACCGCGGCCCGGCTCGGTCTGCGCGTCACCCTCCTCGACGCGGGGGAGCGCCCCGGCGGCCAGTTCTACCGCCACCCGGCCCCCGGCCTCGGCGCCGTCCGCCCCCAGGCCCTGCACCACGACTGGCGGGCCTTCACCGCGCGCGAAGCCGCCCTGCGCGCCCACGTGGCGGCCGGCCGGATCGCCCACCTCCCCTTCCACCACGTCTGGACGGTGGTCCCGGACGGCGCCGACGGCTGGACGCTGCACGCCGTCGCCGGCCCCGAGGAGCGGGCGGCGACCTTCGGTGCCCGTGCCGTCCTGCTCGCCACCGGCGCCTACGAGCGGCAACTGCCGTTTCCCGGCTGGACCCTGCCCGGGGTCGTCGGCGCGGGCGGGGCGCAGGCCATGCTCAAGGGCGGCCTCGTGCTGCCCGGCCGCCGCGTCGTCGTCGCCGGGAGCGGCCCGCTGCTGCTCGCGGTGGCCGGCTCCCTCGCCGCCGCCGGGGCCGCCGTGCCCGCCGTCGTCGAGGCGGCCTCGTACACGGCGTACGCCCCGCAGGCCCGCGCCCTGCTGCGCAACCCGGCCAAGCTCGCCGAAGGCGCCGTGTACGGGGGCGCCCTGGCGCGCCACGGCATCCGCCTGCTGACCCGGCACGCGGTGACCGAGGCGCACGGCCGGGGCCGGGTGGAGGCCGTCACGGTCGCCCGCCTCGACCGGGACTGGCGCCCGCTGCCCGGCACCGCCCGCCGGATCCCCTGTGACGCCCTGGCCGTGGGCCACGGGCTCGTGCCCCAGCTGGAACTGGCCACCGCCCTCGGCTGCGACACCCTCCGGGCCCCCGACGGCACGGTCGCCCTGGACCTGGACGCGGCGCAGCGCACCTCGGTGCCCGGCATCTGGTCGGCCGGCGAGACCGGCGGCATCGGCGGCGCCCAGCTGGCCCTGACCGAGGGGGAGATCGCCGCGCACGCGATCGCGGGGGCGCCCGTCGCTTCCTCCCTCACCCGGACCAGGGCCAGGCTGCGGGCCTTCGCCGGGGCGATGGCCGCCGCCCACCGCCCCGGTGCGGGGTGGACCGAGTGGCTGCCCGACGCGGCCACCGTCTGCCGCTGCGAGGAGGTCCCGGCGGGCGGGATCCGCGAGGCCGTCGCCGAGCTCGGCGCGCGGGACGCCCGTACCGTCAAACTGCTCACCCGGGCCGGGATGGGCTGGTGCCAGGGCCGGATGTGCGGTCCGGCCGTCGCCGCGCTCGCCGGGGAGGACCCCGCGCCCGACCGGCGTCCGCTGTCCTGCCCCGTTCCGCTGCGCCACCTGGCCGCGCTGCCCGCGCCGGCCGACACCGAACTTCCCCCCTCCGCCCGCTGATCGGGCCCTCCCGGCCCTTGTGGCCACCTCACACCCACTAGTAAAATGTCACACACCACACTAGGGAGTCTGCTCATGAACCACGCGCCCACCCCCGCGCCCCGTCCCGACACCCGCACCCGCCCCTGGCACGGCATCATGGTCGCCACCGCCCTGCCGCTGCGCGAGGACCTGAGCGTCGACTACGACGCCTACGGCGAGCACGTGGCCTGGCTGATCGCCGAGGGCTGCGACGGCGTCGTGCCCAACGGCTCCCTCGGCGAGTACCAGACCCTCACCGACGAGGAGCGGGCCCGCGTCGTGCGCACCGCCGTCGAGGCCGCCGGCGACGGCGCCCGTGTCATGCCCGGCGTCGCCGCGTACGGCAGCGCCGAGGCCCGCCGCTGGGCGGAGCAGGCCGCCGAGGCCGGCGCGGGATCCGTCCTGCTCCTGCCGCCCAACGCCTTCCGCGCCGACGAGGCCACCGTCCGCGCCCACTACGCGGAGGTCGCCGGCGCCGGGCTGCCCGTGGTCGCGTACAACAACCCCATCGACACCAAGGTGGACCTGACCCCGGCGCTGCTCGCCCGCCTGCACGGCGACGGCAGCATCGTCGCCGTCAAGGAGTTCAGCGGGGACGTCCGCCGCGGCTACGAGATCGCCGAGCTCGCCCCGGGCCTCGACCTGCTCATCGGCGCCGACGACGTCCTGCTCGAACTCGCCCTCGCGGGCGCCGTCGGCTGGATCGCCGGGTACCCCAACGCCCTGCCGCGCTCCTGCGCCACCCTCTACCGGGCCGCCGTCGCCGGAGACCTCGCCACGGCCCTGCCGCTCTACAAGTCCCTGCACTCGCTGCTGCGCTGGGACTCCAAGACCGAGTTCGTCCAGGCCATCAAGCTCTCCATGGACCTGGCCGGCCGTCCCGGCGGCGCCACCCGTCCGCCCCGCTTCCCGCTCTCGGGCGAGATCGAGGCCGCGGTGCGCGCCGCGACCGAGAAGGCCCTCGCCGAAGGCCTGAACTAAGCGTCAATCAGGCCCCGAACCGGGCCCCGACCAGAGGGAAACCCATGCGCACGCGCCACATCTACCACGCGGTGGACTCGCACACCGAGGGCATGCCCACCCGGGTGATCACCGGGGGAGTCGGGGTGATCCCGGGTTCCACCATGGCCGAGAAGCGGCTCCACTTCATGGAGCACACGGACCACGTCCGCACCCTGCTCATGTACGAGCCGCGCGGCCACGCGGCGATGAGCGGCGCCATCCTCCAGCCGCCCACCCGGCCCGACGCCGATTTCGGCGTGCTCTACATCGAGGTGTCGGGCCTGCTGCCGATGTGCGGGCACGGCACGATCGGGGTGGCCACCGTCCTGGTCGAGACCGGCATGGTCCCGGTCGTCGAGCCGGTCACCACGGTCCGGCTCGACACCCCGGCCGGTCTGGTCAGCGTGGACGTCCGGGTCGAGGACGGCGCGGCCACCGCCGTCACCCTCACCAACGTCCCGGCCTTCAGCGTCGGCCTGGACCTGAAGGCCGAGGTCCCCGGCTACGGCACGGTCACCTACGACCTCGCCTACGGGGGGAACTTCTACGCCTTCGTCGAACTGGACGCACTCGGCCTCCCCTTCGACCGCTCCCGCAAGGAGGACCTGATCGCCGCGGGCCTGGCGATCATGGGCGCGATCAACGACGGTCCGGACCGTCCCGTCCACCCCGAGGACCCGGCGATCGCCGGCGTCAAGCACGTGTACCTCGCCGCCCCCGGCTCAGACGCCCGCCGCTCCCGCCACGCCATGGCCATCCACCCGGGCTGGTTCGACCGCTCGCCCTGCGGTACGGGGACCAGCGCGCGCATGGCCCAGTTGCACGCCCGCGGCCTGCTCGAACTCGACACCGACTTCGTCAACGAGTCGTTCATCGGCACCGAGTTCACCGGCCGTCTCACCGGGCGGACCACCGTCGGCGGTCTCCCGGCCGTGGTCCCCACCGTCACCGGCCGGGCCTGGATCACCGGCACCGCCCAGTACTTCCTCGACCCGACCGACCCCTTCCCCGGAGGGTTCCTGCTGTGATCAGCGTCCGCACCACCGACTACCACACGGCGGGGGAGCCCTTCCGGATCGTCGACCTCGCGGCGGGCGACATCGCGCCCGCGCCCGGGGACACCGTCGCCGAGCGCTGCGCCACGGTCATCGGCCCCGGGGGTTCCGGGACCGCGCCGAGGCGGAGCGCGCTGGACGACGTACGGCGCCTGCTGGTGCAGGAGCCGCGCGGGCACGCCGGGATGTACGGCGGGTTCGTGGTCCCCCCGGACGACGACGGGGCGCACTTCGGGGTGCTGTTCTGGCACAAGGACGGCTACTCCACCGCGTGCGGCCACGGCACCATGGCCCTCGGCGTATGGGCGGTGGAGACCGGGCGGGTTCCGGCGCCGCACGACGGGGACGTCCAGGTGCGGATCGACGTCCCGTCGGGTCGGGTCGGGGCCACCGTCCACCGGGACGGGGGCCGCACCACGGGGGTCACCTTCCGCAACGTCGCCGCCCGGGTGGGCGCCCGGAAGGTCCCGGTGGCCACCACGCTGGGCCTCGCCGAGGTGGACATCGCGCACGCCGGAGCCTGCTACGCCTCCGTCGCCGCCCGGGACCTCGGCCTGGACGTCTCGCGCGCCGCGCTGCCCGAGCTGGTCCGCGCCGGGCAGGAGATCCGGGCCGCACTGGCCACCCATCCCGCCACCTGGCACCCGGGCGGGCCGCTGCTGTCCGGGGTGTACGGAGTGGTCCTGTACGAGGAACTGCCCGACACCCCCTTCGGGCCGTACCAGCGCAACGTCACCGTCTTCGCGGACGGGCAGATCGACCGCTCCCCCTGCGGTTCCGGCACCTCGGCCCGGCTCGCCCTGCTCGCGGAGGACGGGCGGCTCGGGCCGGGGGAGGACCTGCTGCACGAGTCGGTGGTGGGCACGGTGTTCACCGGCCGGATGCTGGAGGGCGGGGTCACGGAGGTCACCGGCACGGCCTACCGCACCGGCGAGCACACCTTCACCGTCGATCCGCACGACGCCCTCGGCACGGGGTTCCCGCTGTGACGGTCCCCCCGGCGCCCGCGCTGCCGCAGTACGACGCCGGGCGGATCGCGGGCCTGCTCACCCCCGCCGGGGCGGCCGACGCCCTCGCCGAGGCCCTGCGCGCCGGGCTCGATCCGGAAGGCTGCCCGCAGCGCAGCTCCCTGCCCGCGCCGGGCGGCGAACTGCTGCTGATGCCCGCCGCGTCGGCGGAGTACGCGGGGGTGAAGGTCGCCGGGGTGGCGCCGGGCAACCCGGGGCGGGGCCTGCCCCGGATCACCGGGAGCTACCTGCTCCTCGACGGGGTGACCCTGTGGCCGGTGGCCCTGTTCGACGGCGCGGCCCTGACGGCCCTGCGCACCCCGGCGGTGTCCGCGCTGGCGCTGCGCCACCTGGCCCCGGCCGGGCCGGCGGGGCGGCTGGTGCTGTTCGGCTCCGGGCCCCAGGCGTACGGGCACCTCGACGCGGTGCTCGCGGAGCGGGTTCCCGCGGAGGCGGTGGTCGTCGCCCGCGACCCCGGACGGGCGGGGGCGCTCGTCGCGTACGCCCGTGAGCGGGGTGTCGCGGCGCGCACCGGCACCGCGGCGGACGTGGCCGGCGCGGACCTGGTGGTCTGCTGCACCACGGCCCGCGAGCCGCTCTTCGACGGGCGCCTGGTGGCCCCGGGCGCGCTGGTGGTGGCCGTGGGCTCGCACGAACCGGGCGCCCGCGAGACGGACACGGCCCTCGTGCGGCGGGCGGCCGTGTACGTGGAGTCGCGCGCGGCGGCCCTGCGCGAGGCGGGGGACCTGCTGATCCCGGAGGCGGAGGGGGCGATCGGACCCGGTCATATCAGCGGAACGCTCGCCGACCTGGTCACCGGGCGGATTCCCCCGGGAGGGCGGACGGGTTGTCCACAGCTCTTCAAGAGCGTGGGCATGGCCTGGGAAGATCTCGCAGTGGCGGTCGCACTGTTCCGGGCCGCAGGGACGAGTAGCGCAACGTGACATTGTACGCTGTTCCTCTGCTCGTCGCGGTGTCGGGGGTCTCGGAGGAAAAGCACATGGGTGACCTGAAGCAGCACAGTCTCATCAAGGCCCAGGAACGGCTCCGCGACCAGGTCGGCCACGCCCTCCGAGCGGCCCTGATCGCCGGGGAACTGCGCCCCGGGAGCGTGTACTCCGCCCCCGGCCTCGCGGCCGAACTCGGCGTCTCGGCCACGCCCGTGCGCGAGGCCATGCTCGACCTGGCCCGTGAGGGCCTGGTCGAGCCGGTCCGCAACAAGGGGTTCCGGATCACCGAGGTCAGCGAGCGCGACCTCGACCAGTACACGGAACTGCGGACGATGATCGAGGTCCCGACCGTCGGGCGGATCACGAAGATCGCCACGGTCGAACAGCTGGAGGCCCTGCGCCCCATCGCCGAGGAGATCGTCACCAGCGCCCGCGAGCACAACCTCATCGGGTACCTGGAGGCCGACCGCCGCTTCCACCTCTCCCTGCTGGCCCTGGCGGGCAACGACCGCCTCGTGGAGACCGTCGGCGACCTGCGCAAGCGCTCCCGCCTCTACGGCCTGACGGGCCTGGATGAGGCCGGCAAGCTGGTCTCCTCCGCCGAGGAGCACGTCGAACTGCTGGACCTGATGATCAGCGGGGACGCGGAGGCGGCGCAGGCCTGCATGGTCCGCCACCTCGGACACGTCCGCTCCCTGTGGGCCCAGGGGCGCGACGAGCCGGTCGGCCGTACCCCGGGAGGCCTCGGCTCGGGCGTCCAGTGACCCGGTGAGCCCCCCGCGCGGCCGGCGGGAGCGGTCTCGCTCCTGCCGTTCGTCGTGACGTGCCGCGCCAGGTGGTGACGGGGTGAAGAATCCCCGGCCGCCTGGCGCTGCGCGTTGTCGGGCTGCTGCCGTGTTCGGACCGCCCGCCGGCCTCAACTCGACTTCGAGGGGCCGGACTTGGACACGGCTGGATAACGGCGGCGCCAACCTCTTGTCAGTACAATTTCACATTACTATGTTACCGGTCACACCCTAAAGCGCGGCCCTTCACTGGAGTGACCCATGACCAAGCGCACCCAACTCGCCCTCGCCACCGCCGTGGTGGCCGCTCTCGCACTCGGTGCCTCGGGTTGCTCCGACCCCAAGAAGGGCGCGAACGCCGGACCCTCCGCGGCCAACCCGGCCGCCGCCAACGACGGCAAGACCATCGGCGGCACCCCGGTGAAGGGCGGCACCCTCACCGTCCTGTCCAACCAGGACTTCGCCCACCTCGACCCCGCCCGCAACTGGGTGATGCCGGCCATGGACTTCGGCACCCGCCTGCTCTACCGCACGCTCGTCACCTTCAAGGCCGAGCCCGGCAAGAGCGGCAGCGAACTCGTCCCCGACCTCGCCACCGACCTCGGCACCCCCTCCAACGGCGGCAAGACCTGGACCTTCACCCTCAAGGAGGGCGTGAAGTACGAGGACGGCTCGCCGATCAAGGCCCAGGACATCAAGTACAACGTCGAGCGCTCCTTCGCCCCCGATCTCACCGGCGGCCCCGACTACGCCGCCCAGTACCTGGCCGGCACCGAGGGCTACAAGGGCCCCCTGGACGGCAAGCACCTCGACTCCGTCAAGACCCCCGACGACCGCACGATCGTCTTCGAACTCAAGCGCCCCGTCGCCGAGTTCTCCCAGACCGCCACCCTGCCCACCTTCGCGCCGGTCCCGCAGTCCCAGGAGAAGGGCACCCAGTACGACGCCCGCCCGTTCTCCTCCGGCCCGTACAAGATCGAGACGTACGACCGGGACAAGAAGCTGGTCCTCGTGCGCAACGAGCACTGGGACCAGAAGACCGACTCCGTCCGCAAGGCCTACCCGGACAGGTTCGTCGTCGTCATGGGCCTCAAGGGAGGGCAGGTCGACGACCGCATCATCGCCGGCGAGGGCGCCGACGCCTCCGCCATCGAGTACTTCAACATGCGTCCCGAGAGCGCCGCGAAGGTCCTGCCCAAGCCCGAGATCAAGTCCCGCCTGCTCGCCGAGTCCCAGGGCTGTACGGTCATGCTCCACCTGAACAACTCCCGCGCCCCCTTCAACGACCCCAAGGTCCGCGAGGCCATGCAGTACGCGGTCGACAAGGAGGCCGTCGTCACCGCCGGCGGCGGCCCCGCCCTCAACGAGGTGGCCACCGCCTACCTGCCCCCGGCCCTCTCGGGCGGCAAGCAGGCCGACACCCTCAAGATCCCGGCCTCCGGCGACCCCGCCAAGGCCAAGGAACTGCTCAAGGCCGCCGGCAAGGAGCACCTGAAGGTCTCCCTCGCCGTCTCCACCGGGGACAAGGGCAAGGCGGAGGCCTTCCAGCAGGGCCTGGCCCGGGCCGGCATCGAGGTCGTCATCGACACCGTCGACCCCGGCGCGTACTACGACGTCATCGGCGACCTCTCCACCACCCCCGACATGACCTACACCGGCTGGTGCCCCGACTACCCCTCCGGCTCCACCTGGCTCCCCTTCGTCTTCGACGGACGCACCATCAAGGACAAGGGCAACCAGGGCAACTACGCCCAGTTCCGCGACGAGGCCACCATGAAGCGGATCGACGAGATCAACGCCATGGCCGACGCCAAGCAGGCCAACCAGGCCTGGATCGACCTCGACGCCGAGATCATGAAGAAGTCCCCCTCCATCCCGATCCTCCTGGAGCGCAAGCCGCTGCTCGTCGGCCCCAACATCGCCGGCGCCTACGGCCACCCCGTGTGGACCGGCACCGTCGACTACGGGACCGTGGGCCTCAAGGACCCGTCGAAGAGCCAGGGCTGAGAAGCCGGGGCCTGAAGACACCATGACCACCACCGCATCCGGCGCCGCCCCCGAGGCGGCCCCGGCCGGGACACCGGCCAAGGACGTCGCCCCGGGCAGCAGCCCCTGGCAGCTCGCCCGCCGGGAACTGCGCCGCCGCCCCGCCGTCCGCGTCAGCCTCGGCGTCGTCCTCCTCTTCGTCCTGATGGCCCTGGCCGCCCCGTGGCTCGGCGCCCTCGGCGGCTGGTCCCCGGACGAGTTCGACAAGGCCGCCATCGACCCCTACCTCGGCGGACAGCCCCTCGGCTCCTTCGGCGGGATCAGCCCCGAGCACTGGCTCGGCGTGGAACCCGTCACCGGCCGCGACCTGTTCGCCCGCGTCGTGCACGGCGCCCAGGTCTCCCTCCTGATCGCCTTCGCCGCCACCGCCATCGTCGTCCTCGCGGGCACCGCCGCCGGGATCGCCGCCGGCTACTTCGGCGGCCGCACCGACGCCGTCCTGTCCCGGCTCATGGACCTCACCATGTCCTTCCCCTCGCTGATCTTCATGATCGCGATGCTGTCGGTGGCCAAGGACGTCAACCGGATCGTCCTGATGACCAGCGTCATCGGCCTCTTCGGCTGGCCCGGCGTCGCCCGCGTCGTCCGCGGCCAGACCCTCTCCCTCAAACACCGCGAGTACGTCGACGCCGCACGCGTCGGCGGCGCGAGCTCCTGGCGGATCCTGACCCGCGACATCCTCCCCGGCGTCTCGGGCCCGGTCATCGCCTACACCACCCTGCTCATACCCGGCATGATCAGCACCGAGGCCGCCCTCAGCTACCTCGGCGTGGGCGTGCGCCCGCCCACCCCCTCCTGGGGCCAGATGATCGCCGAGTCCGTGGCCTTCTACGAGACCGACCCCATGTACTTCGTCATCCCGAGCGTCTTCCTCTTCCTCGCCGTGCTCGCCTTCACCCTCCTCGGCGACGCCCTGCGCGACATCCTCGACCCGAGGGGCGGCCGCACGTGATCCTCTACCTCGTCCGCCGCCTGCTCGCCCTCGCCGGCGTGCTCCTCGCGATCGCCGCCGTCACCTTCCTCATCTTCTACGTCCTGCCCAGCGACCCGGCCGCCGCCGCCTGCGGCAAGACGTGCAGCGCCGAACGGCTGGCCGACGTCCGGGTCTACCTCGGTCTCGACAAGCCCGTGTGGAAGCAGTTCGCCGACTTCCTCACCGGCATCTTCACCGGGCGCACCCTCGGCACCGGACAGTTCGCCGTCCAGTGCGACTTCCCGTGCCTGGGCTACTCCTACGAGAACTCCCTGCCCGTCTGGGACCTCCTGATGGACCGGCTCCCCGTCTCGGCCTCCCTCGCCGTCGGCGCCGCCGTCCTGTGGCTGCTGCTCGGCCTCGGCGCCGGGGTCACCGCCGCCCTGCGCAAGGACACCGCCACCGACAAGGCCCTGATGGTCGGCGCCGTCGCCGCCGCCTCCCTGCCCGTCTACTTCACCTCCGTCATGCTGATCTACGGAGTCATCCGCGTCGCCGACCTGCTCCCGTACCCCAGCTACCAGGCCCTCACCGACGACCCGCTCGCCTGGGCCTCGAACCTGCTGCTGCCCTGGACGGCCCTCGCCCTGCTCTACGCCGCCATGTACGCCCGCCAGAGCCGCGGTTCGATGATCGAGGCGATGGCCGAGCCGTACATCCGCACCGCCCGCGCCAAGGGCATGCCCGAGCGCACCGTCGTGGTCAAACACGGACTGCGCTCCGGGATGACCCCGATCCTCACCATCTTCGGCATCGACCTCGGCGGGCTCCTCGCCGGAGCCGTGATCACCGAGTCCATCTTCGGACTCCCCGGCATCGGCAGGCTGTTCTACGGGGCGCTCGTCAGCTCCGACCAGCCCGTGGTCCTCGGGGTCACCCTGCTCGCCGCCTTCTTCATCGTCGTCGCGAACCTCGTCGTCGACCTCCTGTACGCCGTGGTCGACCCGAGGGTGAGGTACTGATGACCACCGCACCGCCCCTGCTCGAAGTGCGCGACCTGCGCGTCACGTTCACCACCCCGCGCGGCACCGTCCGGGCCGTCGACTCCCTCGGCTTCACCGTCGAGGCCGGACGCACCCTGGGCATCGTCGGCGAGTCCGGCTCCGGCAAGTCCGTCACCTCGCTCGCCGTCATGGGCCTGCACCGGGCCGGCGCCGAGGTCACCGGCTCCGTCAGCCTCGCCGGACGGGAACTCACCGGACTCTCCGAGAAGGAGCTGTCCGCGGTGCGCGGCCGCCGGATGGCCATGATCTTCCAGGACCCGCTGTCCAGCCTGCACCCCTACTACACCGTCGGCGAGCAGATCGCCGAGCACTTCCGGGTCCACTTCCGGGCCGGGCGGGCCGCCGCCCGCAAACGGGCGGTCGACATGCTCGGCGAGGTCGGCATCCCCGAACCGGCCCGCCGCGCGGGGGAGTACCCGCACCAGTTCTCCGGCGGCATGCGCCAGCGCGCCATGATCGCCATGGCCCTGGCCTGCGAGCCCGACCTGCTGATCGCCGACGAGCCCACCACCGCCCTCGACGTCACCGTGCAGGCGCAGATCCTGGAGCTGATCGCCCGTCTCCAGCAGGAGCGCGGCCTCGGCGTCGTGATGATCACCCACGACCTCGGGGTGGTCGCCCGCGTCGCCCACGAGGTGCTCGTCATGTACGGCGGCCGCGCCGCCGAACAGGCCTCCGCCGACGACCTGTTCGCCGCGCCCGCCCACCCGTACACCCGGGGCCTGCTCGACTCCCTGCCCCGCCTCGACACCCCCGACGACGCCCCCCTGCCCTCCATCCCCGGCTCCCCGCCGTCCCTGCTGGCCCCCGCCCCGGGCTGCGCCTTCGCCCCCCGCTGCACCCGGGCCGCCGCCCGCTGCACCGGGGAACGACCGCTGTTCGTCCCGTACGGGGACGGCCCGCGGCACACCGTGGCCTGCCACTTCGCGGGAGTGCGCACCCCCGAGGAGGCGGCCCGATGACCGGCACCGACACAGGGACCCCCGAGCGTCCGCTGCTCTCCGTCCGGGACCTGACCATGACCTTCCCCGGCCGGCGCGCCCTGACCGGCCGCCGCGGCGCGCCCGTGCGGGCCGTCGACGGGATCTCCTTCGACCTGGCGGCGGGCCGGACCCTCGGGCTGGTCGGGGAATCGGGCTGCGGCAAGTCCACCACCGGCCGGATGCTGGTGCGGCTGCTGGAACCCACCTCCGGCAGTGTCACCTTCGACGGCAAGGACATCAGCCGGCTCTCCCAGGGCGCCCTGCGGCCCCTGCGCAGGAACATCCAGATGGTCTTCCAGGACCCGCACTCCTCCCTCAACCCCCGCCAGACCGTGGCCCGGATCATCTCCGACCCGCTGCTGGTGCAGGGCTGGAGCGCGTCGGACGCCCGCCGCCGGGCCGCCGAGCTGATGGAGCTGACCGGACTGATCCCGGAGCACATCGACCGCTACCCGCACGAGTTCTCCGGCGGCCAGGCCCAGCGCATCGGCATCGCCCGCTCCCTGGCCACCAACCCCCGGCTCATCGTCGCGGACGAGCCGGTCTCCGCCCTCGACGTCTCCGTCCAGGCGCAGATCGTCAACCTGATGGAGCGGCTGCGCGTGGAACTGGGCCTCGCCTACGTGTTCATCGCGCACGACCTCTCGGTCGTCAAACGGGTCAGCGACCGGGTCGCCGTCATGTACCTCGGCCGGATCGTCGAGATCGGGGACAAGAAGTCCCTCTACGAGAACCCGCAGCACCCCTACACCAAGGCGCTGCTGTCGGCCGTCCCGCTGCCCGACCCGGCGGCGGAGCGGCGGCGCGAGCGGATCGTCCTGCTCGGCGACCCGCCGAGCCCGGCGGCTCCGCCCCCGGGCTGCACCTTCCACCCCAGGTGCCCCAAGGCCCAGGACATCTGCCGCACCGAGCGCCCGCTCCTGCGGATCGCCGCCTCCCGAGAGGTGGCCTGCCACTTCCCCGGTGACTGACGGGGATCCAGGGGAAGGAAGCGGAGGACCCCGGAGCCGACACGATCGGCTCCGGGGTCCTCCCGCCGTTTCCCCCCGTCCGCCCCGCCGGCGGTGGTGCCGGCGGGGCCCGTTCGCGTAGGGCTAGGCGAGGCCCAGTTCGCGGCGGAAGAAGGCCAGTTCCTGTGCCATCACCTTCTCGCGGGTCCCGCCCGGGGTCATGTGGGTGACGCCCGGCAGGGCCAGCAGGTGGTGCGGGCGGCCCGCGTCGGTCAGGGCGCGGGACAGGCGCAGGGTGTGGGAGGGGTGGACGTTGTCGTCGGCCAGGCCCGTGACCAGCAGCAGCGGCCGGGTCAGCTGCGGTGCGTCGGGGAGCAGGCAGTCCCGCTCGTACACCTCGGGGTGTTCCTGCGGAAGCCCCAGGTACCGCTCGGTGTACGCCGTGTCGTAGTGCCGGAAGTCGGTCGGAGCGGCCCCCGCGGCGGCCGCGTGGAAGACGTCCGGGCGGCGCAGTACGGCCATCGCCGCCAGGTAGCCGCCGTAGGACCAGCCGCGTACGCCGACCCGGCCGAGGTCCAGGTCGCCGTGGCGGGCACCGAGGGCCCGCAGGGCGGCGACCTGGTCCTCCAGGGTGATCTCGGAGAAGCCCCGGTACATGGCGTGGGTGAAGGCGGGGGAGACGTAGGGGGTGCCCCGGTTGTCGACGGTGACCACCGCGAAGCCCTGGTCGGCCCACCACTGCCGGGCCTGCCAGCGGCGCGGCTCGGCGGCCACGTCCTGGAAGCCGGGGCCGCCGTAGCTGTCCATCAGCACGGGCAGCCGCCGCCCCGGGACGTGGTCGCGCGGCAGTACGAGGGCGGTGGGCACGCCGTGCTCGGTGACCCGCTCCAGGACGGGGACCACCCGGTACGGCAGCGGCGCCGACAGGTCGCGGGGGACGAACGCGCGGCCGTCGGCGGTGCGCACGGTGCGCCGCAAGCCGTCGGCGTCGGCCGAGGTCAGCAGCAGCGCCCCGCAGGAGGCCTGTACGGAGTGCACCCCGGGCCCGTCGGCGAGCGGGGTCAGCCCACCGGTGTCCGGGTCCAGCAGCAGCACCTGCTGCTCGGCGGGGTCGCGCAGTCCGGCCTCGATCAGCAGCCGGCCCTCGTGGATCCCGGCCACGCGCCGGACCTGGATCCCGTCACCGGTGAGCGGCTTCCCGTCGAGGGCCAGGCCGCGCGCGGCCCCGCCGGGGGTGTCGGCGGCGGTGAGCATCCGCCCGTCGGGCAGCCGGGCCGGGGTGCCGGGCACCAGGGGGTCCACCCACTGGGGGTGCGTGGTGGCCGACAGCTCCCGGGTGCGGCCGGTGGCCGGGTCGGCGCTGAGCAGCAGGACGCTGCGCTGGAGCCGGTCCTGGACGGTCAGCAGGATCTCCGTCGGCGACTCCCAGCCGGCGTCCGAGACGTAGGGGTGGGCCGTGGCGTCCCAGTCGACGCGCACGCGGCTGCCGTCCGGGCCCAGTACCCACAGCTGTACGTCGGCGTTGGGGCCGCCCGCCTCGGGGTAGGCGAAGTCCTCGGCGGGCAGTTCCGGGTGGGCGGGGTCGGCGAACCAGCGCCGCTGCAGGGCGCTCTCGTCGACCCGGGCGGCGAGCAGGGTGGTCCCGTCCGGGGACCACCAGTGGCCGCGGGCGCGGCCGAGCTCCTCGGCGGCGGCGAACTCGGCGATGCCCCAGCGGGCCCCGTCGTCGGGGCTGATCCGGCCGCCGGGGGCGATGTGGAGGGCGTCGTCGGCGACGTACGCGGTGCGCGATCCGTCGGCGTTGGGGCGCGGGTCGAGGGCGGGGCCGGCGGAGGGTATCTCCGCGGGTCCCCCGGTGCCGTCCCAGGTGACCCGGTAGAGCCGCCCGTACAGGGGGAAGACGGCGCTGCGCCCGTCGCCGGAGAGGGCGTACGAGCCGATCCCGGCGGCGACCAGCCGGGTGCGCTCGCGCAGGCGCCTTTCGGTGACGGGGAGTTCACCGGGCTCGGGGGAGAGCGCGCGGGGGTCGGCGAGCAGGGTTTCGGTGCCGGTGGCGGTGTCGAGCACCCACAGGGCTTCGAGGGCGTCGGTGGGCCCCGTCGAGCGCAGGAACCACAGGAGGCGGCCGTCGTCGCCGAACGCGAGGGCGCGGGGCGCTCCGTGGGTGAACCGGGCCGTGTCGGCGGAGAGCCTGAGGAAGTCGTCCATGATCCCAGTCTGACATGTGCAATATCACATAGCATAGAGAGCGACGGAGGACTGGGCCGTTCGAGTGGTGACCCCCGGGGTGCGGGCATAGCGTCGACTAGTGGACCCGAACGCACTGCCGACCAACAAGGGGACCGACGGCACGGTCCGATGGGGCGGAAGAGGGCTGGCCCTGTTCGTGATCGCCTCCTGCCAGCTGATGGTCGTTCTCGACATCACCATCGTGAACATCGCGCTACCACACATCCAGACCGCGCTCGACTTCTCGACGGAGAGCCTGTCCTGGGTGGTCAACGCGTACACCCTCACCTTCGGCGGACTGCTCCTGCTCGGCGGGCGGACCGGCGACATCCTCGGCAGGAAGCGCGTCTTCATCTTCGGTGTCCTGCTCTTCGGCCTGGCCTCCCTGCTCGGCGGCCTCGCCCAGAACGAGGGCCAGCTGATGGCCGCACGGGCCCTCCAGGGCGTCGGCGGCGCCATCGCCTCGCCGACCGCGCTCGCCCTGATCACCACCACCTTCCGTGAAGGCCCGGCCCGCAACCGGGCCTTCGGCGTGTTCGCCGCCGTGTCGGCGGGCGGCGGCGCGATCGGCCTCCTCGCGGGCGGCGTCCTCGTCGAATGGCTCAACTGGCGCTGGGTGTTCTTCGTGAACGTCCCCATCGCCGTGCTGATCGCCGTGCTCGCGACGCGGGTCCTGCACGAATCCGAACGCCACCCCGGACACTTCGACCTCGCCGGCGCGCTGCTGTCGACCACCGGCATGGTCGCCCTCGTCTACGGGTTCATCCGCGCGTCCCAGGAGGGCTGGGACGACCCCTACACGATCGGCTCCTTCATCGCCGCCGCGATCCTGCTCACCCTGTTCGTCCTCAACGAGCGGCGCTCGCCCCAGCCGATCACCCCGCTGCACATGTTCGCCGACCGCAACCGGGCCGGCACCTACGGGATCATGCTCTTCCTCGCCTGTGCGATCTTCGGCATGTTCTTCTTCCTCACGCTCTTCGTGCAGAACGTCCTCGGCTTCAGCCCGCTGCAGGCGGGGCTCGCCTTCCTCCCGGTCAGCGTGATGATCGCGATGGCCGCGGGAGTCACCTCGCAGCTGCTCCCCAGGTTCGGGCCCAAACCCTTCATGGTCACCGGAGCCCTGTGCTGCGCGGCCGGGCTGGCCTGGCTGACCCGGATCGACATCGACTCGACGTACCCGGGCAGCATCCTCGGCCCGATGCTGGTCTTCGCCACCGGCATGGGCCTGCAGTTCGTCTCGCTGACCCTGATGGCCCTGTCCAACGTGCCCGAACGGGAATCGGGCGCCGCGTCCGGCCTGCTCAACACGATGCAGCAGATAGGCGGCTCGCTCGGCCTCTCCATCCTGGTGACCGTGTTCGGCACGGCCAGCCGCAACGAGGCCAAGGAGCAGGTCCCGGACTTCCTGAGCTCCTCCACCCCCGCGCAGAAGCTCCTCTTCGCGCACACCCACCAGCTCCCCAAGCCCTGGGCCGACCAGGTGCTCACCTCCGGCGTGAGCACGGCCTTCGTGGCGGCCGCGGCCTTCACCCTGATCGGCGCGGCGATCGCCCTCTTCGTGATCCAGGTCCGGCCCTCGGACCTCGCGCGGCTCCAGGGGAACCACACCCCGGCGGCCGTCCAGGGGGAAACGGGTGGGTAAGGTCGTCGATCATCGACTTCGGGGGGAATCCGATGCCCAGATCCACCACCGCCCGCCGGGCGACCACCGCCGCCCTGGCGCTGTCCCTGGCCGTCCTCACCGCGGCCTGCGGCCACGACGCAGCGCCGAAGGCCTCCTCGGCCCCGTCACCGGCGTCGGCCGCCTCACCGGGGTCGGCCGCCTCACCGGGCACGGACCCGTCGCCGGCGTCCGACCCGTCCGGCCCGTCCGCCGCGGGCGCACCCCCTTCGCCCCGCGTGCCGGGGAGCACCCCGCCCGTGTCGGCTCCGGCCGGCAGCGGCGCGCCCGCCCCCGGGCCGGAGAAGGTCCGGGACGCCTTCGCCGGGCTCCAGGCCACCCTCGGCGAATCCTGCACCCCGGGGAACTGCGCCTACTTCCTCGGCCGGGTCGACGACGAACTCCACCGGATGGACCGCGCGATGAAGGCCGACCCGAAGGGTCCCGGCCACTTCCCCGAGCCGATCGCCGCCGTGGCGAAGCTCGACCGGGAGCTCGGCGGCGACCGCACCTTCGAGAACCTGAAGAAGCACCAGAGCACCCTCATCGGCACCCGCGACGAGATCAACACCTGGATGCAGGACCACCCCGACGACTACCGCTGATCCCGGCTCAGGGCCGGACGCGGCGGATCCGGCAGCGGGCCGGGCCCGTCGTGCGCAGGGTGATCCCGGCGCTCACCGGCACCTCGGTGTCCACCGCCTCGAACTCGTAGGCGCGCAGGACCATCGCCAGCGCGATCACCGACTCCAGCATCGAGAAGTGCTGCCCGATGCAGGCGCGCGGCCCGCCGCCGAAGGGGAACCAGGCGTAGCGGGGGCGGGCCGCCTCCGCCTCCGGGGTGAAGCGGCCGGGATCGAAACGGTCCGGGTCGCTCCAGTACCGGGGGTGGCGGTGCGTCACCCAGGGCGCAAGGATCACGGTGGCGCCCGCCGGGACGGTGTGGCCGTCGATCACGGTGGCGGCCACGGCCTCGCGGCCGATGACGGGGGCGGCCGGGTAGAGCCGCATCGCCTCCTTGAGCACCTGGGTGAGGTACGGGAGCCGGTCCAGGTCGGCGGCCTGCGGCGTGCGGTCGCCCAGCACGCGGGAGACCTCCTCGCGGGCCCGCGCCTGCTCCTCGGGGTGGCGGCCGAGCAGGTGTAGGGCGAAGGCCAGCGAGGTGGCGGTCGTCTCGTGGCCGGCCAGCAGGAAGATCAGTACCTGATCGCGCAGTTCGGCCGCGTCGAAGCCCGCGTCGTCCGCGCTCTGGGCGGCCGCGAGCAGGGTCAACAGGTCGTCGCCGCCCGCCCCCTGCCCGTCCGGGGCGTCCCGGCGCGCCGAGATGATCCCGTCGCAGACGGCGTACAGCTCCTCCATCGCCGCCGCGGCCCGCCGGTTGCCCGGGGTCGGCCAGCCGCGGGGCACGTTGGCGGGGGAGTATCCGCGGCGCAGCACGTACTCCGTGATGACGGGGAAGCACCGGTCCACGACGTCCACCGTGGCGTCCACGTCGGTGCCGAAGAGGATCCGGGCCACGGCGCGCAGGGCCAGGTGCGTCATCTCCTCGCCGACGTCGACGACCCCGTCCCCGCCGTCCTCCCAGCCGGCGAGGGTGCTCGCGGTCTCGGCGGCGACGGCGTCGGCGTAGCCGTCCACCCGCTTGCGGGTGAACAGCGGCTGCACGAGCCGGCGCTGGCGCAGGTAGTCCTCGTCCTGGCTGGTCAGCAGGCCGTTGCCGAAGGACTCCCGGATCTCCTGGTAGAAGGGGTTGTCCTTGCGGAAGTTGGCGGACTCGGTGGCCAGCACCCGCTGGGCGCCCTCCGCGGAGAAGACGCAGTACAGCTCGGCACGCAGTCCGGGCGGACCGGCCGAGATCCGCACGACGTCCCCGTGCCGCCGGCGGGCGCGCAGATAGGTGCCCAGGGAGTCCGACTTCAGGTCGAGGAGGGACCCGAGCAACGGGACGCCCTCCAGGGCGGGGACCTCCGTGCCCGCGTCCGCTCCGTGCCCTGTTCCCACTGCCATGACCGCCCCCTCGAAACCGTACCGGTGGCCGATTCTGCCGCCCGCGCCCCGCCCCGACGAGGCCTTTCCCCGGCCACCTGGCCGAAAACCGCCGCCTGGCCCCCCGATCGCGTGCCCCCGCCCCTGCCAAAGGGGGCCCACGGAGCGCGACCCGGCGGGCCGAGGGCCCGAACGAGCCGCCCACGCAAGGCGATCGGCGGTGCAGGAGGCGGAATTCGCGCGGTGACGGGGCAGTCGATAGGGTGTCGGGTCACGACCGCACCCGGTTCGGACCACGGGCGGGTCAGGGCTCTGCCACCACTCGTGGCACCTCCACGGCCGCCATGCCGGCACCTCCTGCCCGGGGCTCGGGAAACCGGGGCGGTCTTCACGGCCGGGCAGTCGGGCCCGGTCGACGGGCCAGGAGGAACGAGTGGCACAGATCATCGCCGAGGTCTCAAGGACGTTCAACGAGTTCCTGCTCTTGCCGAACAGGACCAGGACCGACTGCTCGTCGGCGACGGTCGACCTGCGCACGCCCCTGGTGCGGCACGTCGTGGGAGAGCGGTCGGCGATCGAGCTCGGCTCCCCGTTCACGTCCGCGATCATGCAGGCCGTCAGCACACCGGAACTCGCGATCGCGCTCGCGCGCAACGGCGGTCTGAGCTTCCTGCACCACAACCAGTCGATACAGGACCAGGCCGCGGCCGTCCGCCAGGTGAAGAACTTCAAGGCGGGGTTCGTCACCAGCGACACCAACGTCCGCCCCGACGACAGCCTGAGCCACCTGGTCGCCGTCATGGAACGCACCGGTCACAGCACCGCCGCGGTCACCCACGACGGCAGCCCCACCGGGCGTCTGCTCGGCCTGGTCACCTCCCGCGACTTCCACCCCCGGCGCCATGACCTCGACGGTCCGGTGGGCGGTCGGATGACCGCCATCGCCGACCTGCCCCACGCCGGGGCCGACACCACGCTCTCCGAGGCCAACGCCCGGCTGTGGGACCAGCGGCTGGACTGCCTCCCCGTGGTGGACGCCGAGGGCCACCTGCAGTACCTGGTGTTCCGGTCCGACTACGCGGACAACAAGCGCTTCCCGAACCAGGCCGTGGACAGCGACAAGCGCCTGCGCGTGGGCGCGGGCGTCAACACCCACGACTACCAGGAGCGCGTCCCCGCCCTGTTGGAGGCCGGCGCGGACGCCCTGTGCTTCGACTCCTCCGACGGCTACAGCGACTGGCAGGCGCACGCCCTGACCTGGGTGAAGAAGAACTACCCGGAGATCCCGGTCGGCGGCGGCAACGTGGTCGACGGGGAAGCGTTCACCTTCCTCGCCGAGGCCGGAGCGGACTTCGTCAAGGTCGGCGTCGGCGGCGGCTCCATCTGCATCACCCGCGACCAGAAGGGCATCGGCCGCGGCCAGGCCAGCGCGGTGCTGGACGTCGCCGCGGCCAGGGACGCCTTCCGCGAGCGCACCGGCGAGTACGTGCCGATCTGCTCCGACGGCGGTCTGGTGCACGACTACCACGTGGCCCTGGCGCTGGCGATGGGAGCCGACTTCGTCATGATGGGGCGTTACTTCGCCCGCTTCGACCAGGCCGCCGGCGCGAAGCTCCCCACCCGGGACGGCTTCGTGAAGGAGTACTGGGGCGAGGGATCGAACCGGGCCCGCAACTGGCAGCGCTACGGCCAGGGCGGCCAGGGCCTGATCTTCGAGGAAGGGGTCGACGGCTACGTCCCCTACGCCGGCGACCTCAACGAGGGGCTCGCCCTGACCATCGCCAAGCTCAAGACCACGATGGTGTCCTGCGGCTCCACCACCCTCGCGGAGCTCCAGTCCACCGCCCGGCTGACCCTGGTCTCCGACCAGAGCTTCCAGGAGAGCCACGCCAACGTCACCCTGCGGGACACCCCGGCGACCGTGGCGTAGGCAGAGGCGGAGACCACGGGGTGCGGATCGCGCGCCGGTCTCCCGAACGGAACGAGGCACCATCGCTCTCCGCGAAGAGCGATGAGGCCTCGTCCGGGTGACGAACCGCGTCCCGGTCGGTCCCGGTATGCCCTGTTCCGCAGCTGTCCCTGAATTCCTCAACGCCTCATCCGACCTGCGGAAACACCCTCCTCACATTCCACATCATCGACGCCTACAGGTACCGAAGCGTGCGAAATCGTGTCGCGGGACTTCCCGCACCGCCGGCCCGGCCTTCTCGGGGTCCAGCGGCTTGATGAGCCCGCCGGCCGCCAGGGCGGGCTTCCATGGAGCAGCAGGTCCGGTGCGGCGGGGATCAGGTGGCCGGAGGCGATGCCTCCGTCCGGCGAGGGCAGCACCTTACCGGCCCCGGCAGGGGTGGCGCTGCGGGTTAGATCAGCGAGGGCAGGACTCCCCGGGGCCAGTGGCCGAGCCAGAAGGCCATGGCGGACGGCTCGTCCTGTCCCTCGGTGGATCCGTCGTGCAGCAGGTACTCGGTGGGGGCGATGTAGCCCTCTCCGGGGGCGAGGCGGATGCGTATGAGGCGGCCCGGGTGTCCCGCAGCGACGTGGGCTCGGTAGTCGTTCGTGTGGGGGTAGCGGAGGGCGTAGTCGTCCGGGTGGACGGCCCGGCATACGGCCTGGGCGTCCACAGCGCCGAGGATGACGTACCGCGTCCCCGGCCCCAGGTTGAGGGCGAGGCGTCGCCGGCCGCGGGCCTTGGCGCCATGGATGAGTTTGTCCCAGTTGTCGAGATGCAGGCCGAGCAGCAGCCCGGCCGCGTAGTTCTCCGTGGTGGTCGTCATGCCGGGCATGGCGAGGGCCTGCCCGAGGTAGTGCGCGTTCTCGTCGCCCAGGTGGTCCGCGAGGCGTTCCAGGTCGTCCTCGTCAGGGAGGGGCGGCCGGACGACCTCGGCAAGCGTGCAGTGGGGCGCCCACTGAGGCGCTTCCAGGGAGCGCCCGGCCTCCTCCGTCAGCGATTGCCAAGGCCCGGAGGGGACCACTGCCCCCTCCTCGTACTCCGGCTCGTCTTTGGTGGTGCGCACGGCGGCCATGTCGCACCGCTCGTGCAGTGCGTCCAGGTCGTTGAACGCCAGGTGCAGGGGCACGGGGGCCTCCGGCCAGTCGTCGCTGACGTCGATGTCGAGGTCGGCCACCAGGGCCACGGCGAGGTCGACCTGTTGCGCGGGGGTGATGCGGACCTTGGCGAGGCTGGCGACGCCTCGCACCGCGGAGAGATCGTTGCCCCGGAGGTCTGCGTCCCGATACCGTCCCGTGCCGAATTCGGTCAGGCGCAGCGTGCACTCCGAGAAGACGACGTCGGACAGGTCGCAGTCGGTGAACGTGGCCTCGGTGAGGACGCAGCCGGCGAAGGCGACGGGGCCGGTGGCGCGGACCTTCTCGAAGGTGGCGTGGTCGAACTTGCAGCCTTCGAAGAGGACGTCATCGAGCACCAGGCCGTCCAGGGCGGCGCCCATCAGCTTGCAGTCGCGGATCATTACGCGTGTCAGCTTGCTGTCGCTCCAGCGGGCCGATCCGAGGTCGCTGCCGGTGATCTCCACGCCGTGCAGGTTGAGGCTCTCGAACTCCACGCGCTTGGCGTGGATGCCACTGATGCGGCCGGTGATGAGCTGAGCGTCCGTGAGGTCGAGTGAGCGCAGGTCTCCGTCTCCGTAGCGGATGTAGTCGGTGACCGGCTCGGAAACGATCCGGGCCCGCCGCATGACCACGCCGCGGCCGACCGCCTCGCGGGCGATCGGGGTCCAGCCCAGCCACAGCGGCGACTGCGGATCCAGGTCGGCTTCGCCCGTCGACAGGAACCGGTTGAACGTGCCGACCTCCTCGCCCACGCTGTAGACGTCCCGCATCTCCAGGTGGACCGCCGTGTGTCGGGCGGAGCCGAGGAGTTCAGAGAAGTCCGGAGCGTTCTGCGTCATCGAGAGCCTTCCTCAGGATCGCGGCCATACGGAGCGGCACGCGGGTCAAACCCAGCCCTGGATCACAAGCTCCCGCTTCACGTCGTCCACCCACACGGTGGGCGATCCGCCGCCCGTGGTGAATCGCCGCCACCTGCGCAGACGTCAGATCAAGCACACCATTCCGGAGCCCAAGGACCAGCGCGCAAACCGGCAACGTCGAGGCAGTCAGGATGGTCGGCCGGCGGGCTTCGACAAAGAGACGTACAGGCGCCGCAATGAAGTCGAGCGCACGATCAATCGCCTGAAGCACTTCCGCGCCGTCGCGACGCGCTACGACAAGCGCGCCTACATCTTCCACGGGACTGTCAGCGTTGCTTCGATCTGGCTCTGGCTCCGTGGATAGATCAAGTATCCCAAGATCAGGACGGGTCTGTCACCGTCCTCTGGAAGGAAATTTTGGTGTGATTTGCACGCCTGGGGTTGCGGATGACCAGCGGGAACCTCGATCTGACTTGGAGTTGGGATGACATCCGACGTTGCCGTAGTGACCAGGGAGCTCACCGACATGGCGGCGGCAGATCACCAGGCCGCGCGCCACGCGAACAGCGATGACCCGGCAGAGCAGTTGGCATGGCGCCGCTTGACCGCGCAGCATGCGGACCGTCTCAGCGAGATCATGGACGCGCACGGATGGCCGACCGCGGAACTGCTCGGTGAGGACGCGGCCCGGGCCGCATGGCTGATCGCACAACACGCCGACCGACAGCTCGACGTTCAGCGACGCGCGCTGCGGCTGATGGAGCAGGCCGTCGCCAACGGCGCCGCCAGCCCGCGAGATCTTGCCTTCCTGCGGGATCGCACGCCAGTGAACGAAGGGAAGAAGCAGATCCACGGCACGCAGATCGCTGGCGTGAAGGACGGCTCGCCGATCCCGTGGCCCTGCGAGGAGCCCGAGCGCATGGACGAGCGCCGTGCAGAAGTCGGAATCCCGCCGTTCGCCGAGTACATCGCTCAGTTCTCGGTCGCCTGAGTCGCCCCGGCATCCGGCGGATCACGCTCACGCCTGATCCGCCGGACAGACCTTAGCCTGCGCGCTTCGCGCTGGTGATGGTGCGTCAGTCGATGTGGTTTCCGTTGCGCGGATCCTGCACAAGGCGACGGAAAATGCTGGAAGACGTCGAGGGGTGTCGGAAGGTGCTTTCGCAGGTCAGCAGTCACTTTTGAGGGGGTGTCTGCAATGCCTGCTTGGTCACCTTATGTCCGTCTCCCTAGATGTCCCGGAAGATCTCGATCTGGGCGCCCACGGAGTTGAGGCGCTCGGCGAGCTCCTCGTAGCCGCGGTTGATGACGTAGACGTTGCGCAGCACCGAGGTGCCCTCGGCCGCCATCATGGCGAGCAGGACGACCACCGCCGGGCGCAGGGCCGGCGGGCACATCATCTCGGCCGCGCGCCAGCGGGTGGGGCCCTCGACCAGGACGCGGTGCGGGTCCAGGAGCTGGAGGCGGCCGCCGAGGCGGTTGAGGTCGGTCAGGTAGATGGCCCGGTTGTCGTACACCCAGTCGTGGATCAGGGTCTGGCCCTGGGCGACCGCGGCGATGGCGGCGAAGAACGGGACGTTGTCGATGTTCAGCCCGGGGAAGGGCATCGGGTGGATCTTGTCGATCGGCGCTTCGAGCTTCGAGGGGCGGACCGTGAGGTCGACCAGGCGGGTGCGGCCGTTGTCGGCCACGTACTCCGCCGAGCGGTCGTGGTCGAGGCCCATCTCCTCCAGCACCGCGAGCTCGATCTCCATGAACTCGATCGGGACCCGGCGGATCGTCAGCTCCGACTCGGTGACGACGGCGGCGGCGAGCAGGCTCATCGCCTCGACCGGGTCCTCGGAGGGGGAGTAGTCCACGTCGACGTCGATGACGGGGACGCCGTGGACGGTGAGCGTGGTGGTGCCGATGCCCTCGACCTTGACGCCCAGCGCCTCCAGGAAGAAGCAGAGGTCCTGGACCATGTAGTTGGAGGAGGCGTTGCGGATGACCGAGACGCCGTCGTGGCGGGCCGCGGCCAGCAGGGCGTTCTCGGTGACCGTGTCCCCGCGCTCGGTCAGCACGATCGGGCGGTCGGGGGAGACCCCGGCCTCGACCTGCGCGTGGTAGATGCCCTCGGTCGCGGTGATGTCCAGGCCGAAGCGGCGCAGGGCGATCATGTGCGGCTCGATGGTGCGGGTGCCGAGGTCGCAGCCGCCGGCGTACGGCAGGCGGAAGTGGTCCATCCGGTGCAGCAGGGGGCCCAGGAACATGATGATGCTGCGGGTGCGGCGGGCCGCGTCCGCGTCCATGGCGTCCATGTCGAGACGGGCCGGCGGGACGATCTCCAGGTCCACGCCCTCGTTGATCCAGCGGGTGCGGACGCCGATGGAGTTCAGGACTTCGAGGAGCCGGTAGACCTCCTCGATGCGCGCCACCCGGCGCAGCACCGTACGGCCCTTGTTGAGGAGCGAGGCGCACAGCAGGGCGACGCACGCGTTCTTGCTCGTCTTGACGTCGATGGCACCGGACAGGCGGCGGCCGCCCACGACGCGCAGGTGCATCGGCCCGGCGTAGCCCAGGGAGACGATCTCGCTGTCGAGGGCTTCCCCGATGCGGGCGATCATCTCAAGGCTGATGTTCTGGTTGCCGCGTTCGATGCGGTTCACGGCGCTCTGGCTGGTGCCGAGTGCGTCGGCGAGCTGACTCTGTGTCCAGCCCCGGTGCTGCCGGGCGTCACGGATGAGCTTGCCGATGCGTACGAGGTAGTCGTCTGCCATGGGTGCACCGTATCTCAGATATGAGATTCGGCTCGCGCGGGGTGTGGCGGACGGGTGTAACCCGCCGTCAGCTTCCGCTCGACTCCCATGGTGGGGCCGGAACGCGTGCGGTGCGCGCGGAGTCGGCCGGACGGGTCACGGTCCTGCGCGGGCCGGCTCCGGCCGCCTCGGCGTCCGCAGGACGGTGCCGGCCCCTGGCGCCGCCGTGCAGCGAGCGTACGGGTCCGGCCACGCCCGCCGAAGTCGCCCGCCCCGCCTCCGAGTCGGCCTCGTGCGTCACATGGCCGCCGACCAGGGGCATTCGTACGCCCGGCCCGCTGACGTCGGCCCCATGGGCAGCGCCGAGTCCCGGCCCAGCCCTCGAACTCCCCGTCCAGCTCGCCCGCCCGGGGCGCACTGCCGGTGAGCCGCGCGCCCGCCTTCTCCAGGCTGCGTGCCGGGTACATCCACCGGTGCCGCCCGGGCTCGATGCAGGGGAGTAGCGCCGCCCGATTCCGGATGTCCCGAGTCGCCCACGGGAGCTGCACGCATGCCGGGACGCCCAGTTGCGCGAAGCGCCGCAGCTCCGCCGGGTCCACGAGCAGCAGGTGGGCCGCCGTGTTGCGGGCGTCCCGGTGCCCCGTCAGTTGACGGGCGTACGGGTATCCGCCCAAAGCGGCGCGTACCGCCCGGTCTCGGAGTCCGTGGGCGTGCATCTGCCGGCCCCCGCCCGGGTCCCCGATGCCGGCACCCGCGCCCGTTCCCGGTCCGACCCCCGCCGACCCCCGCCCGGAGGACGTGCGGGTGGACGACGGCCACGCCCGTCACCACCCGCGAGGCGCTGGACCACCTCGCGGCCTGCCGTGCCCGGCGGATCGCGCCGCGCGCGGGCTGCGGCCGGGAGTTCCACCGCGGGGCCGTCACGTCAGCCTGTGAACACGGGTGCGCCGAGCGGGGGTGGCCGCCGCCGCGTGCCACGGCATCCGGATTCCCGGTGGAGGCCCGGCGGAGGACGGGCCGCTGCTGGTGTGCGTGGGTGGGGATCCGGGGTACGCCGAGAACGAACCTCCGTGACCACCGTCACCTTCGATTCGGAGCGGATCACCGAATCGGCGGTTTCGTCCCTGGTCAAGCTGATCGAATCCGGACAAGCGGAATCGACTGGCCGACTGACGGTCCCGGCGGGGCCGAGGGTGCGTGCCTCGTCCCGGGCCCCTCTCATGTACTAGAGTTATCTCGACATCGAGATATCTGCCCAAGACGTACCGCAGCCGTCCCATCGGTAAGGGTTACCTAACTTAGCCTTACCTTAGCGGATTGGCCAGCGTGCCGCGCGGCAGGATTGCGGTAATACGCGCGAATTCATGCATGAAGGAGACTGTCGTGTCGGCGAACAGCTTCGACGCCCGCAGCACGCTGCAGGTGGGCGACGAGTCGTACGAGATCTTCAAGCTGGACAAGGTCGAGGGCTCTGCCCGCCTTCCCTACAGCCTGAAGGTCCTGCTGGAGAACCTGCTCCGTACCGAGGACGGCGCGAACATCACCGCCGACCACATCCGGTCGCTCGGAAACTGGGACTCGCAGGCCCAGCCCAGCGAGGAGATCCAGTTCACGCCGGCCCGCGTGATCATGCAGGACTTCACCGGCGTCCCCTGCGTCGTGGACCTCGCCACCATGCGCGAGGCCGTCAAGGCCCTCGGCGGCGACGCGTCGAAGATCAACCCGCTGGCGCCGGCCGAGCTGGTCATCGACCACTCCGTCATCGCCGACAAGTTCGGCACCCCGGAGGCGTTCACCCAGAACGTCGAGCTGGAGTACGGCCGCAACAAGGAGCGCTACCAGTTCCTGCGCTGGGGCCAGACCGCCTTCGACGAGTTCAAGGTCGTCCCCCCGGGCACCGGCATCGTCCACCAGGTCAACATCGAGCACCTGGCCCGCACGGTCATGGTCCGTAACGGTCAGGCGTACCCCGACACCCTCGTCGGCACCGACTCGCACACCACCATGGTCAACGGCCTGGGCGTACTGGGCTGGGGCGTCGGCGGCATCGAGGCCGAGGCCGCGATGCTCGGCCAGCCGGTCTCCATGCTGATCCCGCGCGTCGTCGGCTTCAAGCTGACCGGCGAGCTGCCGGCCGGCACCACCGCCACCGACCTCGTGCTGACCATCACCGAGATGCTCCGCAAGCACGGCGTCGTCGGCAAGTTCGTCGAGTTCTACGGGCAGGGCGTCGCCGCCACCTCCCTCGCGAACCGCGCCACCATCGGCAACATGTCGCCGGAGTTCGGCTCCACCGCCGCGATCTTCCCGATCGACGACGAGACGCTGAAGTACCTGCGCCTGACCGGCCGCGACGCCCAGCAGGTCGCCCTCGTCGAGGCGTACGCCAAGGCCCAGGGCCTGTGGCTGGACCCGGCCGCCGAGCCGGACTTCTCCGAGAAGCTGGAGCTCGACCTCTCCACGGTCGTCCCCTCCATCGCCGGCCCGAAGCGCCCGCAGGACCGCATCGTCCTCGCGAACGCCTCGCAGCAGTTCGCGCAGGACGTGCGCAACTACGTCAGCGACGACGAGGAGGCCGGCAAGGAGTCCTTCCCGGCGTCCGACGCCCCGGCGTCCTCCAACGGTGTGCCCACCAGGCCCACCCTGGTGACCCTGGCCGACGGCACCTCCTTCGAGATCGACCACGGCGCCGTCACGGTCGCCGCGATCACCTCGTGCACCAACACCTCGAACCCCTACGTCATGGTCGCCGCGGCGCTCGTGGCCAAGAAGGCGTCCGAGAAGGGCCTGACCCGCAAGCCCTGGGTCAAGACCACCCTGGCCCCCGGTTCGAAGGTCGTCACCGACTACTTCGACAAGGCCGGTCTGACCCCGTACCTGGACAAGATGGGCTTCAACCTCGTCGGGTACGGCTGCACCACCTGCATCGGCAACTCCGGTCCGCTGGACGAGGAGATCTCGAAGGCGATCAACGAGGCCGACCTCGCGGTCACCTCGGTGCTCTCGGGCAACCGCAACTTCGAGGGCCGCATCAACCCCGACGTCAAGATGAACTACCTGGCCTCCCCGCCGCTGGTCGTCGCGTACGCCATCGCGGGCTCCATGAAGGTGGACATCACCAAGGACGCCCTGGGTACGGACCTCGACGGCAAGCCGGTCTTCCTCGCGGACATCTGGCCCTCCGAGGCCGAGGTCAACGACGTCGTGGCGAACGCCATCGGCGAGGACATGTTCAACAAGTCCTACCAGGACGTCTTCGCGGGCGACGCCCAGTGGCAGGCGCTGCCGATCCCGACCGGCAACACCTTCGAGTGGGACCCGCAGTCCACCTACGTCCGCAAGCCCCCCTACTTCGAGGGCATGACGATGGAGACCACCCCGGTCTCCGACATCGCCGGCGCCCGCGTCCTGGCGAAGCTGGGCGACTCGGTCACCACCGACCACATCTCCCCGGCCGGTGCGATCAAGGCCGACACCCCGGCCGGCAAGTACCTCACGGAGCACGGCGTCGAGCGCCGCGACTTCAACTCGTACGGTTCCCGCCGCGGCAACCACGAGGTCATGATCCGCGGTACCTTCGCCAACATCCGCCTGCGCAACCAGATCGCGCCGGGCACCGAGGGCGGCTTCACCCGCGACTTCACCGTCGAGGGCGCGCCGGTCGCGTTCATCTACGACGCCTCCCAGAACTACCAGGCCGCCGGCATCCCGCTGGTCATCCTGGCGGGCAAGGAGTACGGCTCGGGCTCGTCCCGCGACTGGGCCGCCAAGGGCACCGCGCTGCTCGGCGTCAAGGCCGTCATCGCCGAGTCCTACGAGCGCATCCACCGCTCCAACCTGATCGGCATGGGCGTCCTGCCCCTGCAGTTCCCCGAGGGCGCCTCCGCGGCCTCCCTGGGCCTCACCGGCGAGGAGACCTTCTCCTTCACCGGTGTGGAGGAGCTGAACGCCGGCACCACCCCGCGCACGGTCAAGGTCACCACCGACACCGGTGTGGAGTTCGACGCGGTCGTCCGCATCGACACGCCGGGTGAGGCCGACTACTACCGCAACGGCGGCATCATGCAGTACGTCCTGCGGAACCTCATCCGCGGCTGAGCACTGCGGCCGCCGACCCGGCGGCACCGAAGGGCCGTATCCCCGGCAAGGGGGTACGGCCCTTTCGCTTATTTGGCCGGAAGCCAGGTTTCGGGGAGGTCTCAACTCGGAAAAGCTGACGGACAACCGTGTGCATGATCTTGCTCACATGAACGGAAGTGGACTATACCTGTGCGCGTCCGGCCCGCCGCGGCACGAGCGGCTCCGGACCGGGGGACGGGCGGGGACCTGCGGTGTGTCCGCATGCACGGCAACGGCCGTGACTTCCGGCTTCCTTCACACTTCTGACGAAGGCGAGGACATGAGCATGGGATCCACTGGTGAGGGCCTCGGCCGCCGCGATCTGATCAAGCGCTCGGCTGCGCTCGGACTGATCACGGTACCGACGATGAGCTTCCTGTCCGCCTGCGCCTCCGGCGGTGAGGACGGCTCCACCAAGGGCCCGGACAAGGCTCCGGTGACCAAGGAGAACCCCTTCGGCGTCGCCAAGGGCGGCAAGCTCGACGTCGTCGTCTTCAAGGGCGGTTTCGGCGACGACTACGCGAAGGCCTGGGAGGCCGCGTTCGACAAGAAGTGGGGCACCACCAGCATCCACCTGGGCACCCAGGAGATCACCGGAAAGCTGCAGACGCGCTTCAACGGCGGCACCCCGCCGGACGTCGTCGACGACTCCGGCGCCCAGAAGATCAAGCTGGACGTCCTCGCCAAGGGCGGCCAGCTCGCCGACCTCGCCCCGGTGCTCGACGCCCCCTCGCTCGACGACCCGTCCAAGAAGGTCCGGGACACGCTGATCGCGGGCACCGTCGAGCAGGGCATGCAGGGCGGCAAATTCGTCGCGCTCAACTACGTGTACACGGTGTTCGGCTTCTGGTACTCCGGCAAGCTCTTCAAGGAGAAGGGCTGGACGGCGCCCAAGACCTGGGACGAGTTCCTCGACGTCTGCAAGAAGGCCAAGGACGCCGGCCTCGGCGGCCTCGCCCACCAGGGCAAGTACCCGTACTACATCAACGTCGTCATCATGGACCTGATCGCCAAGAAGGGCGGTCTGGAGGCCATGAAGGCCATCGACAACCTGGAGCCGAACGCCTTCGAGGGCAGCGCCGCCGCCCTCGCCGCGGTCGAGGCCGTGTACGAGGTGGTCGAGAAGGACCTGCTGATGCCGGGCACCAACGGCCTCACCCACACGGAGTCGCAGACCGCCTGGAACCAGTACAAGGCGGCCTTCATCCCCTCGGGCTCCTGGCTGGAGAACGAGCAGCTCAAGCAGACCCCCGACGACTTCGACATGCAGTTCCTGCCGGTTCCCCTGCTGGCCGACAGCAAACTGCCCTTCGAGGCCATCCGGGCGGGTGCGGGCGAGCCCTTCATCGTCCCGGAGAAGGCCGCCAACAAGGCGGCCGGCCTGGAGTTCGTCCGCTCGATGCTCTCCCGCGAGTGGTCCACGCTCTTCGCCCAGCAGGCCAACTCGCTCACCGTGGTCAAGGACGGCGTCGACCCCAACGTCAAACTGCGGCCGGGCACCCAGTCGGCGGTGACGGCGCTCAAGGCGGCCGGGGACAACACCTTCAACTTCCTGTACCCCGACTGGTACAGCGCGATGGACACCGAGATCCAGGACGCGTCCAATGAGCTGATGGCCAAGCGGATCCAGCCAAAGGAGTGGATCAAGCGGGCCCAGGCCGCGGTGGACAAGGCCGCCAAGGACCCGAACGCCAAGAACAACCACCGCAGCTGACATCGCGTCCCAGGGACGGACACCCATGAGCCAAGTAGCCACGAGCAGAGGGCGGGCCGGCTTCATCGCCGGTTTCCTCGTCCTGCCCCTCGCGCTGTACCTGACCTTCGTCATCTGGCCGTACGTGCAGACGTTCGGCTACTCCTTCACCAACTGGTCCGGCCAGTCGCCGACGTTCGGCTTCGTCGGCCTGGACAACTACACGGCCCTGCTGAAGGACGAGGTCTTCCTCGGCGCCCTGTGGCACAACCTGCTGCTCCTGGTGTTCGTCCCGGCGCTGACCATCCTGCTCGCCCTCTTCTTCGCCTTCATGGTGAACGTGGGAGGGCGCAGCGGGGCCGGCGGTGTCCGGGGTGTCCGGGGCTCCGCCTTCTACAAGATCGTCTACTTCTTCCCGCAGGTCCTCTCCCTCGCCATCCTCGCGGTCCTGTTCGGCGCCGTGTACCGCAGCGACGAGGGCGGCCTGCTCAACGGCTTCCTCATCGGCCTCGGCCTCGTCGACCCGGCGCACCCGGTCGAATGGCTCAACGAGCCGAACCTGGTGCTGTGGTGCCTGCTGCTCGTGGTCGTCTGGCACGGCGTCGGCTTCTACCTGGTGCTCTTCTCCGCGGCCATGCAGTCCGTGCCCAAGGACATCTACGAGGCCGCCCTGCTGGACGGCGCCGGCCGGGCCCAGACCTTCGTCAGGGTCACGCTGCCCCTGCTCTGGGACTCCGTACAGACCTCGGCGGTCTACCTGGGCATCGCCGCGATGGACATGTTCGTCCTGGTGTCGACGATGACCTCCGGCCAGTTCGGCGGAGGGCCGGACCACCACAGCGAGGTCATGGCGACCGTGCTGATGCGCAACTTCCTCTACTTCGGCAAGAGCGGCTACGCCTGCGCCATGGGCGTGGTCATGCTGGTCCTCACCATGATCCTGTCCCTTGTCACGCTGCGCGCCACCCGCCGCGAGCGCATCGAGTTCTGAGCGGGAGACACCATGACCACAGTGATCAAGGCGCCCGGCGAGGCCGCGGCGGAGCGTTCCGGCGGCAGCGGCCGCCGGACCGGGGAGGGCGGGAACCGCCGTTCCGACGGCATGGCGCTCAACGTCTTCTCCCACGGCTTCCTGGCCGTCTGGGCGATACTGATCGTCCTGCCGCTGTTCTGGCTGATGCTCGGCTCCTTCAAGACCGACTCCCAGATTGGCGGATCGGCCCTCGGCTGGCCCTCCAACTGGCACTTCGACGCCTTCGCCCGAGCCTGGGACAAGGGCATCGGCGACTACTTCGCCAACACGATGATCGTGATGGTGTTCTCGGTCCCGCTGACGATGCTGCTCGGCTCGATGGCCGCGTACGTGCTGGCCCGGTACCCCTTCCGGGGGAACCGGCTCATCTACTACTTCTTCGTCAGCGGGGCGATGTTCCCCGTCTTCCTGGCGCTCGTACCGCTGTTCTTCATGGTCAAGCGGCTCGACATGCTCAACAGCTACCAGGGGCTGATCCTGGTGTACGTCGCCTACTCGATGCCCTTCACGGTCTTCTTCATGCACTCCTTCTTCCGCACCCTGCCGACGGCGGTGCACGAGGCGGCGGTGATCGACGGGGCCTCCGACACCCGGATCTTCTTCCAGGTGATGCTGCCGATGGCCAAGCCCGGCCTGATCAGCGTCGGGATATTCAATGTCCTGGGCCAGTGGAACCAGTACATCCTGCCCTCCGTGCTGATGCAGCCCCAGAGCGGCTCTGACCCCGAGCGCTACCTGCTCACCCAGGGGCTGATCCAGCTCCAGCAGCAGATGGGGTACGAGACGGACCTGCCGGTGCTGTTCGCCGGCGTGACCATCGCGATCATCCCGATGGTGGTGGTCTACCTGTCCTTCCAGCGCCAGATCCAGGCCGGACTGACCTCTGCCACGCTCAAGTAGGTCCCCTCGTCAGCGTGCGGGATCGGGCACCACCGACCAGCCGACCGCCGAGACCGRGGGGTCGAGGGAGAGGCTGCTGACCGCCTCCTCCAGCGCCCGGCACCCCTCGCCCTCGGCGGTCAGCAGCGCCGAAACCGTCACCCGCCCCGGCACCGGGCCGTCCTGGCTGCGGATCTCCCGCAGCTGGTACCCGGGCCGGCCCAGGGCGTCGGCCACCCGGTGGCGGACGTGGGCCTCCTCCGCTTCGAGGCAGACCGCCTCGAAGTGGTAGTCGACGGCCACCTCGGCCCCGCCGCGCGGCTCCCGGTCGAGCCGCCGGCCCAGCGGGCGCAACAGGAGGTTCGCCCCCACCACGCCCGCCGTGCCGAAGGTGGCCAGCACGAACAGGCCCACCCCGGCCAGGCAGCCCACGGCCGCCGAGCACCACAGGGTGGCGGCCGTGTTCAGGCCCCGGACGCTCAGCCCGTCCCGCATGATCACCCCCGCGCCCAGGAAGCCGATCCCGGAGACGATCTGGGCGGCGACCCGCGAGCCGTCGTAGTCCACCTCGGAGACCGCGCCGAGGAACCCATACTGCGAGAGCAGCACGAACAGCGCGGCCCCGCCCGCCACCAGGGCGTTGGTGCGCAGGCCCGCCAACCGGGCCCGCCACTGCCGTTCCAGGCCGATGACCGCCCCGAATCCGAGTGCGGCCGCCAGGTGACCGGCCATCTCCCACTCCGTGAGCAGGGTCATCGGGCCGCCCCCTTCCTTACAGCCAGGTCTTGAAGGTTCGGATGTACCAGGTCTTCACCAGCTGGGTGAGCGTGCAGTACGCGAGGAGCACGACGATCAGCCAGGGGAAGTAGCTCGCCGGCAGGGCCACGAAGCCCAGCGAGGGAGCCAGCGGGGAGAAGGGCAGCCAGAGCCCGGTCAGCACCGCGAGGACGGTCATCACCATCACCGGCCAGGAGGCGCGCGACTGGAGGAAGGGGATCTTGCGGGTGCGGATCATGTGGACGACCAGGGTCTGCGAGAGCAGGCCCTCGACGAACCAGCCGGACTGGAAGAGCGACTGGGCGGCCTCGTTGTCGGCGGCGAAGACGTTCCACATGATCACGAACATGGCGATGTCGAAGATCGAGCTGATGGGCCCGATGGTCACCATGAAACGGAAGATGCCCTTGGCGTCCCAGTTCCGCGGCTTGCGCAGGTACTCCTCGTCCATCCGGTCCCACGGGGTGGCCAGCTGGGCGATGTCGTAGACCAGGTTCTGCACCAGCAGCATGATCGCGAGCATCGGCTGGAAGGGGATGAAGGCGCTGGCCACGAGCACCGAGAAGACGTTGCCGAAGTTCGACGAGGCCGTCATCTTGATGTACTTGATGGTGTTGCCGAAGGTGGTCCGGCCCTGGACGACACCCTGCTCCAGGACGGTCAGGTCCTTCTCCAGCAGGATGATGTCCGCCGACTCCTTGGCGATGTCGACGGCGGTGTCGACCGAGATGCCGACGTCGGCGTCGCGCAGCGCCGCCGCGTCGTTGATCCCGTCGCCGAGGAAGCCGACCGTGTGTCCATCGGCCTGCAGCGCCCGCACGATGCGGGCCTTCTGGACGGGGTTGACCTTGGCGAAGACCGTCGTACGGGCGGCCAGCGCGCGCAGCGCCCCCTCGTCGAGGCCGTCCAGCTCGGCGCCGGCGACCACGTGGCCCACCTCGATGCCGACATCGGCGCAGACCCGGGCCGCCACCAGCTCGTTGTCGCCGGTGACCACCTTCACGGCGATGCCCTTGTCGGCCAGGCCGCGCAGGGCCGCGGCCGCGGAGGCCTTCGGCGGGTCGAGGAAGGCGAGGAAGCCGATCAGGGTCAGACCGTCCTCGTCGGCGACGGAGTAGGTGTCGCGCGGGGCGGCGACCGTACGGGTGGCGACGGCCAGGACCCGCAGGCCCCGCCGGTTGTTGTCCTCGGCGATCCGGGTGACGTGCCACCGCAGCTGCGCGGTCAGTTCGACCTTCTCGCCGCGGTCCCTCATGTGGGTGCACAGGTCCAGGACCTCCTCGACCGCACCCTTGGTGATCATCACGTGCTCGGCGCGGCCGCCGGCGCCCAGCACGCTGTTGCGGTTCAGGACCACGGACATCCGGCGCCGGGCGAAGTCGAAGGGGATCTCGTCGACCATCGAGAACCGTGCGTCGACGACAACCTCCTCGGCCTCGTCCACGCGGTCGACGACCGCCCGGTCCATCAGGTTCCTCAGGCCGGTCTGGAAGTGGGCGTTGAGGTAGCCGTACTCCAGGACCTCGCCGTCCTCGTTGCCGTGGACGTCCAGGTAGCGGTCCAGCACGATCCGGTCCTCGGTGAGGGTGCCGGTCTTGTCGGTGCACAGGACGTCCATCGCGCCCAGGTTCTGGATCGCGTTGAGCCGCTTGACGACGACCTTCCGCTTGGACATGGCCACCGCGCCGCGCGCCAGGTTGGCGGAGACCACCATCGGCAGCATCTCGGGGGTCAGGCCCACCGCGACGGCGATGCCGAAGAGGAAGGCCTCGTCCCAGTCGCCCTTGGTGAAGCCGTTGATCATGAAGACGACGGGGACCATCACCAGCATGAAGCGGATCAGCAGGAAGCTGACCCGGCGCACGCCGTTGTCGAAGTTGGTCTGCGGGCGCTCGCCGACCAGCGAGCCGGCCATCGAGCCGAAGTAGGTGCCGGCGCCGGTGGCGACGACCACGCCCGTCGCGGTGCCGGAGGTGACGGAGGTGCCCATCAGGCAGAGGTTGTCGGCCTCGACCGGGTCGGTGGTGGCGTGCTGGCCGAGGTCCTCGGCGCGGGTGTCGGCCTTGGCCACCGGCAGCGACTCGCCGGAGAGCGCCGCCTGGGAGACCATCAGGTCCTTCGAGGTGAGGATCCGCAGGTCGGCCGGGATCAGGTCGCCGGCGGCCAGCTTGACCAGGTCGCCCGGGACCACCTGGTCCATGGGCACCTCGAAGGCGGTGGGGCCCGAGCCGGTGCCGGCCCGGCGCTGCACCGCGCAGGTGGTGGTGACGAGCTTCTTCAGCGCCTCGGCAGCCCGGCCCGAGCGGTACTCCTGCCAGAAGCGCAGCAGCCCGCTGAGCCCCACCATCACGGAGAGGATGACGACGCCGGGGTCCGCGGGATCCTGCCAGAACATGACGGCGGCCAGGAAGACCAGTACGCCGATGAAGGGGTTCCAGAACGCCTTCGCGAGCTGGGCGGACCAGTGCGGGGCGCGCTCGTGGGCGACGGTGTTGGCGCCGTGCCGCTCCAGGCGCAGCGCTGCCTCGGCGTGGGTAAGGCCGTTGTACGAGGTGTCCGCGTCCTGGAGGACCCGGACGACGGGGCGGGAGCTGACGCCGGCGAGCCGCTCGCCGACGAGGCGGGTCGCGGCTTCGAGCTCGGCGGCCTTGCGCTCGCGGCGGGAGCGGCCCGGCGGGGCGAGCTTCGTGGGGGAACGAGGGGTGAGCATGGTCATGACGAATACCTCCCTCCACGGTGTCCGGACGGCGCGGAGCCGGTCGGTCACGTGGAGTGATCGTGGCGCGGCGCACGGGGGCACGGAAGGCCGCGGATGCGCCGAGGGGCATGGCTGACGCAGCCCGTCACGAGGTGCAGGGCATGCGGGAGGAATGAAAGGATGCACGCAGACGGCGGAGTACCGCCGTGCGCGTTCAGGTGGAGGTCAGCTGATCAACGGGTCAGCGGACACGAGCGCTGCGAGGACTTCGATCGGGACTCATCCCGAACACCTCCTCGCGTAGCGCCGTCATCACAGGGCGCCAGGTCCGGCCGGAAAGGCCGCAGAGGACCGGCGCCTCAGCGACCGTAGCACGATCCAGGAGGCCCCTGTTCCTCCTTTTGGTCACTGGTGTCCGATTCGTGCTGCGTCAGCCTCTTGACGTCTGGATACCCAAAGGCTCGACTTAAGGTTCACAAGTTGGAGAGACGCCGGGGTCCGGAGCGCGCAGCCGCGACGACCGGCCGGGGGGCGACGGCTGGCCGTCGCTTAAGGGCAGGAGTGGATGAGTCGTGCAGACTCCCGGATCGCAGTCCTCGCTGCATCGCGCGAACCTCGAACGCGTCGTGCGGGCCGTGCGCCTCGCGGGTTCGCTGACCCAGGCGGAGATCGCCCGCACCACCGGACTGTCGGCGGCCACGGTCTCCAACATCGTCCGTGAGCTCAAAGAGGCCGGGACCGTCGAGGTCACGGACACCTCGGCCGGCGGCCGCCGGGCCCGCAGCGTCTCGCTCAGCGGGGACGCGGGCATCGTGATCGGCGTGGACTTCGGCCACACCCACCTGCGCGTGGCCGTCGGCAACCTCGCGCACCAGGTCCTGGCGGAGGAGTCCGAGCCGCTGGACGTGGACGCCTCCTGGGTGGACGGGTTCGACCGGGCGGAGGCGCTGGTCGGCCGGCTGATCGAGGGCGTGGGCGTGGGCCGGGACAAGGTCATCGGCGTCGGGCTCGGCGTCCCCGGGCCCATCGACGTGGAGTCCGGCACCCTGGGGTCGACCGCGATCCTGCCGGGCTGGGCCGGGATCAACCCGCGCCGGGAACTCTCGCAGCGCCTCGGCGTGCCCGTCTACGTGGACAACGACGCGAACCTCGGGGCGCTCGGCGAACTGGTGTGGGGGAGCGGCCGGGGGGTCAAGGACCTGGCGTACATCAAGGTGGCCAGCGGCGTGGGCGCGGGCCTGGTGATCAACGGGCAGATCTACCGCGGGCCGGGCGGCACCGCCGGGGAGATCGGGCACATCACCCTGGACGAGTCCGGTCCGGTCTGTCGCTGCGGCAACCGCGGCTGCCTGGAGACCTTCGCCGCCGCCCGCTACGTGCTGCCGCTGCTCCAGGGCAGTCACGGCCAGGAGTTGACGATGGAGCGGGTGGTCGAGCTGGCCCGCGAGGGGGACCCGGGCTGCCGCCGGGTCATCAGTGACGTCGGCCGGCACGTGGGCAGCGGGGTGGCCAGCCTCTGCAACCTCCTGAACCCGAGCCGGGTGGTGCTGGGGGGCTCGCTGGCCGAGGCGGGCGAGCTCGTGCTGGCTCCGATCCGCGAATCCGTGGGGAGGTACGCGATCCCCAGCGCGGCCCGGCAGTTGTCGGTGCTGACGGGGTCGCTCGGCGGCCGTGCGGAAGTGCTCGGCGCACTGGCCCTCGTACTCAGCGAGATGGGCGATTCGACGCTTTTGGCAGAGAATGGGATCGGAGTGCGCGCCCCCGCAGTCATGTCTTCAGTTAGATAACGGATGGCACCGTTGTCATCTCGTTAAGGATTCACTCCTTGACGGCAAACTCGCGGCCGGGGTTGACTCACACCCACCTCGGCCGCGGTGTTGCGGCCTCGTCAGGGAGGTTCAACCAATGAACACGCGCATGCGCAGAGCCGCCGTAGCCGTCGCCGCCGGTGCCATGGCCGTTTCGCTGGCCGCCTGTGGCAGTGCCAAGGAGGCGGGCGGGGAGAAGAAGGCCTCGGGCGCCGCCGTCGGTGACGCGATCAAGGTCGGTCTGCTCCTGCCGGAGAACCAGACCGCGCGCTACGAGAAGTTCGACAAGCCGCTGATCGAGAAGAAGGTCAAGGACCTGACCGGCGGCAAGGCCGAGGTCGTCTACGCCAACGCCAAGCAGGACGCGACCACGCAGAACTCGCAGGTCGACACGATGATCACCAACAAGGTGAACGTCCTGATCGTCGACGCGGTCGACGCCAAGGCCATCGCGGGCGCGGTCAAGAAGGCCAAGGACGCCGGCATTCCGGTCGTCGCCTACGACCGCCTGGCCGAGGGCCCGATCGACGCCTACACCTCCTTCGACAACGAAGAGGTCGGCAAGGTCCAGGGCAAGGCGCTCCTGGAGGCCCTGGGCGACAAGGCCAAGGACGGCCAGATCGTCATGATGAACGGCTCCGTCACCGACCCGAACGCCGCGCTGTTCAAGAAGGGCGCGCACTCCGTCCTCGACGGCAAGGTGACCATCGGCAAGGAGTACGACACCAAGGAGTGGAAGCCGGAGAACGCCAACACCAACATGGCGGGCGCGCTCTCCGCGCTCGGCAAGGACAAGGTGATCGGCGTCTACTCCGCCAACGACGGCATGGCCGGCGGCATCATCACCGCCCTCAAGGCCGCCGGGCTCTCCCCCCTGCCCCCGGTCACCGGCCAGGACGCCGAACTCGCCGGTGTGCAGCGCATCGTGGCGGGCGAGCAGTTCATGAGCGTCTACAAGCCGTACGCCCCGGAGGCCTCGGCCGCCGCCGAGATGGCCGTCGCGCTCGCCAAGGGCGAGAAGATCGACGGGATCATCAACAACAACATCGACAGCCCGACCACCAAGGCCGTGCCGTCCGTGCTGATCCCGGTCGTCTCGCTCACCAAGAGCAACATCAAGGACACCGTCGTCAAGGACGGCGTCTACACGGTCGAAGAGATCTGCACCGACAAGTACGCGGCCGCCTGCGCCACCCTCGGCCTGAAGTAGGACCGTCCGCCGGGGCCCCCGAGGGGCCCCGAGGAGGCCCTCCGAGGCCCCCGCGCGCGAACGCCCCCGTGAAGAAACGTCTCCTCTGGCGAGACGCCCCGCGCCTGCCCGGTGCCCCGCACCTTCATCCCGCCACCTGCGGGGCGCCGGGCAGAAACGATTCACCTTCATTCCGTGTCCCCCATCCGCCCCGCTCCTGCTCTTTTGCACGACATCCCCGCCGGTCAGGCGGCGAAGGAGATGGTTCATGTGTCCGCTGCGCCCGTGCTGGCGTTGCGAGGGGTTTCGAAGCGGTTCGGCGCCGTACAGGCCCTGACCGACGTAGAACTCGAAATCCACTCCGGTGAGGTGGTCGCCCTGGTCGGCGACAACGGCGCCGGCAAGTCCACGCTGGTCAAGACGATCGCCGGCGTGCACCCCATCGATGACGGCGTCATCGAGTGGGACGGCCGTCCGGTCTCCATCGGAAAGCCCCACGACGCCCAGAACCTGGGCATCGCGACGGTCTACCAGGACCTCGCGCTGTGCGACAACATCGACGTCGTCGGCAACCTCTTCCTCGGCCGTGAGCTCAAGCGCTTCGGCGTCCTCGRCGAGGTGGAGATGGAGCGCCGCGCCCGCGAGCTCCTGACCACCCTGTCCATCCGGATCCCCAGTGTCCGGATCCCCATCGCCTCGCTCTCGGGCGGCCAGCGCCAGACCGTGGCGATCGCCCGCTCGATGCTCGGCGAGCCCCGGCTCGTCATCCTCGACGAGCCCACCGCCGCCCTCGGCGTCGAGCAGACCGCACAGGTCCTCGACCTGGTGGAGCGGCTGCGCGAGCGCGGCCACGCCGTCATCCTCATCAGCCACAACATGGCCGATGTGAAGGCCGTCGCCGACAAGGTGGCGGTGCTGCGGCTGGGCCGCAACAACGGTGTCTTCAACGTCGCCGACACCTCGCAGGAAGAGATCATCTCCGCCATCACCGGGGCCACGGACAACGCCGTGACCCGCCGGGCGGCCCGTACCGGGGAGGCCCGCAAGTGAGCACCCACCAGCCTGCCGCCGATCCCCTCGACAAGGGGACGCAGCAGCACGTCGACCCGGTCAACCCGGCAGCGGCGGCGGACGCCATCCCCGCCGTGGACCCCCGCCTGCTCGTGCGCGAACAGGGCCTGAGCGGTTACCTCAACGAGTTCGGGCGCAAGCTGAAGGCCGGCGACCTGGGCTCCCTCCCGGTCGTCCTCGGCCTGATCGTCATCTGGAGCATCTTCCAGAGCCTGAACTCGAACTTCCTCTCCCCGGAGAACCTCACCAACATCGCGATCACGATGGTCGCCACCGGCATGATGGCCGTCGGCATCATCTTCGTGCTGCTGCTCGGCGAGATCGACCTCTCCGTCGGATCCGTCAGCGGTGTCTCGGGTGCGATCGTCGCCGTCCTCGCCGTCACCCACGGCGTGAACGAGTGGCTCGCGATCCTCGCCGCCGTCGCCGGCGGCGCCCTCATCGGCGCCATCCACGGCTTCTTCTTCGCCAAGATCGGCGCCCCGGCCTTCGCGGTCACCCTGTCCGGCCTGCTGTTCTGGTCGGGCGCGATGCTGCAGATCCTCGGCAGCAACGGCACCATCAACCTCGACCCCGACGGCGTGGTCGGGCAGCTGACCACGTACTACTTCTCGGACGTGGCGGCCGGTTACGGTCTCGCGGCGCTCGCCGTGGCGGCGTACTTCCTCGCCACCTTCTTCGACAACCGCCGCAGGGAGGCCGCCGGGGTCCCCTCGCGGCCGCTGACCGAGATCCTGCTGCGCACCGGCGTGCTCGCGCTCTTCACCTTCGGGCCCGCCGCCGTGTTCAACCAGTACAAGGGCCTGCCGCTCGCGGTGGTGCTCTTCGTGCTGGCGCTGGTCGGCACGGACTTCCTGCTGCGCCGCACCACCTTCGGCCGCAACGTCTTCGCCCTCGGCGGCAGCGTCGAGGCCTCCCGCCGCGCGGGCATCAACGTGGCCGGGATCCGCATCGCGGTGTTCTCCATCGCCGGCACCTTCGCCGCCGTCGGCGGGCTCTTCTGGGCCTCCAAGATCGCGGCGGCCAACCAGAGCGCCGGCGCCGGTGACCTGCTGATGAACGTCATCGCGGCGGCCGTCATCGGCGGCACCAGCCTCTTCGGCGGCCGGGGCCGGACCTGGAACGCCCTCCTCGGCGTCATGGTCATCACCTCCATCCAGTACGGTCTGGCCCTGGAGGGGATCGCGACGCCCATCCAGTACATGATCACCGGTGCCGTACTGCTGGCCACGGTCGTCATCGACTCGGTGACGCGCAAGACCCAGAAGACCGCGGGACGCGCCTGACCGCGGGCCCTCCGGGGCCTCGCGGGACGGTAAGACCCGTCACAGTGCCCGGTGCCACTTCGTGTGGCACCGGGCACCTGTGCGTAGATCGATGCGCACGAGTGTGCGGATATACGCCCGTTTGGGAGGTGTGATTCCCGGATGAGGTGTACAGGTATGACAAAGGTGTGACCCTCGCGGTACCGCCCGATGACCGCCCTCGCGGGCGGAACATTAGACTCGACAGACCAGCAAGCAACTGCAAGGAGGCACGGGTGCTGCTGACCCGCATCAAGGGACCGCGCGATCTGGACCGGCTCGGCCAGGAGGAGCTCAACCAGCTCGCGGCCGAGATCAGGTCCTTCCTCGTCGACGCCGTCTCCAAGACCGGCGGGCACCTCGGCCCCAACCTCGGCGTGGTCGAACTGACGATCGCCCTGCACCGGGTCTTCGAATCGCCCAAGGACAAGGTCCTCTTCGACACCGGCCACCAGGCCTACGTCCACAAGCTGCTCACGGGCCGCCAGGACTTCTCCGACCTGCGCAGCAAGGGCGGCCTGTCCGGCTACCCCTCCCGCGCCGAGTCCGAGCACGACGTGATCGAGAACTCGCACGCCTCCACGGTGCTGGGCTGGGCCGACGGCTTCGCCAAGGCCAACGAGGTGCTCGGCCGAGAGGACCACCACGTCGCCGCCGTCATCGGCGACGGCGCGCTGACGGGCGGCATGGCCTGGGAGGCGCTGAACAACATCGCCGCCGCCAAGGACCGCCCGCTGGTCATCGTCGTCAACGACAACGAGCGTTCCTACGGCCCCACCATCGGCGGCCTGGCGAACCACCTCGCGACCCTGCGCACCACGGACGGCTACGAGCGCTTCCTGGCCCGCGGCAAGGACCTCCTGGAGCGCACCCCGGTCGTCGGGAAGCCGCTGTACGAGACCCTGCACGGCGCCAAGAAGGGCCTCAAGGACTTCATCGCCCCGCAGGGCATGTTCGAGGACCTCGGCCTGAAGTACATCGGCCCCATCGACGGCCACGACATCGAGGCCCTGGAGTCCGCGCTGACGCGCGCCAAGCGCTTCAGCGGCCCGGTCATCGTGCACTGCCTCACCCAGAAGGGACGGGGCTACACCCCGGCCCTGGAGCACGAGGCGGATCGTTTCCACGCGGTCGGCGTGATCCACCCGGACACCGGCCTGCCGGTGAAGACGGCCGCGGCCAGCTGGACCTCCGTCTTCGCCGACGAGATGGTCAAGCTCGGCCACGAGCGCGAGGACATCGTCGGCATCACCGCCGCCATGCTCCACCCGGTCGGACTCCACAAGTTCGCCGAGGCCTTCCCGAACCGCATCTACGACGTGGGCATCGCCGAACAGCACGGCGCCACGTCCGCGGCCGGTCTGGCCAGCGGCGGCGTCCACCCGGTCTTCGCCGTCTACGCGACCTTCCTCAACCGCGCCTTCGACCAGGTCCTGATGGACGTCGCCCTGCACAAGTGCGGGGTCACCTTCGTCCTGGACCGGGCCGGCGTCACCGGTGACGACGGCGCCTCCCACAACGGCATGTGGGACATGTCCATCCTCCAGGTCGTCCCGGGCCTGCGGCTGGCCGCCCCGCGCGACGCCGAGCAGCTGCGCGCGCAGCTGCGCGAGGCCGTCGAGGTCAAGGACGCCCCCACCGTCGTGCGCTACTCCAAGGGCGTCGTCGGACCGGCCGTCCCGGCCGTCGGCAGGATCGGCGGCATGGACGTGCTGCGCGCCCCCGGCGCCGAGGTCACCCGTCCGGACGTACTGCTCGTCTCGGTCGGCGCCCTCGCCCCGATGTGCCTGGAGATCGCCGACCTGCTCGACAAGCAGGGCATCTCGACGACCGTGGTCGACCCCCGCTGGGTGAAGCCGGTGGACGAGGCCATGGCCCCGCTCGCCGAGCGCCACCGCGTGGTCGTCACCGTCGAGGACAACGGCCGTACCGGCGGCGTCGGCGCCGCCGTCGCGCAGGCCCTGCGCGACGCGGGCGTGGACGTGCCGCTGCGCGACTTCGGCATCCCGCAGCGTTTCCTCGACCACGCGCTGCGCAAGGAGATCATGGCCGAGATCGGCCTGACCGCTCCGGACATCGCCCGCCAGGTCACCGGACTCGTGGCGAAGCTGGACGGGCGCTTCGACAGCGAGCCGGCCGCCACCGTCGACTAGATCGGCGCGGTTGCACGTCACGGGCCGGGAGATCACCCTTGAAGGGGTGGGCCTCCCGGCCCGTTCGTGCGTCGTCACCTTTCGGAGGTGCGTCGGTGAGCAAGGATCTGAACAGCGTCTTCCGCACCAAGACGGTGGAGCAGTCCATCCGCGACACGGAGGAGCCGGAACACGCGCTCCGCAAGTCGCTCTCCGCCTGGGACCTGACGGTCTTCGGTGTGGGCGTCATCATCGGCACCGGCATCTTCGTGCTCACGGGCATCGCAGCCCGCAACAATGCCGGACCCGCCACTGCCCTCGCCTTCGTCGCAGCGGGCATCGTCTGCGCTCTCGCAGCGCTCTGCTACGCCGAGTTCGCCTCCACCGTGCCGGTGGCCGGTTCGGCGTACACCTTCTCCTACGCCTCGATCGGTGAGCTGCCCGCCTGGATCATCGGCTGGGACCTGGTGCTGGAGTTCGCGCTCGGCACCGCCGTCGTGGCGGTCGGCTGGTCCGGATACGTGCGCCACCTCATGCACACCAACCTGGGCTGGGACCTGCCCCAGACACTCGCCGGGCCCGACGCCGGAGGAAGCTTCGACCTGCTGGCCTTCCTGCTGGTCCTGGTGCTGACCGTGATCCTGGTCGTCGGGACGAAGCTCTCGGCGCGGATCACGGCGGTCGTGGTCGCCATCAAGGTCTTCGTGGTCCTGCTGGTCATCGTCGCGGGCCTGTTCTTCATCAAGGCCGACAACTACTCGCCGTTCATCCCTCCGGCCCAGCCGCAGGAGGCGGGCAACGACCTGCACGCGCCACTGGTCCAGCTGCTCTTCGGCTACGCGCCCACCAACTTCGGCGTCATGGGCATCTTCACCGCGGCCTCCCTCATCTTCTTCGCCTTCATCGGCTTCGACGTCGTGGCCACCGCCGCTGAAGAGACCAAGAACCCCCAGCGGGACATGCCCCGCGGCATCCTCGGCTCGCTGCTGGTGTGCACCGTGCTCTACGTCGCGGTGACGCTGGTGGTCACCGGTATGCAGAAGTACTCGGAGATGTCACCGACGGCGCCACTGGCCGAAGCCTTCAAGTCGGTGGACCAGCCCTTCTTCTCCGGTGCCATCAGCCTCGGGGCGGCGGTCGGTCTGATCACCGTGTGCATGATCCTGCTGCTCGGCCAGACCCGCGTGTTCTTCGCGATGAGCCGTGACGGACTGCTGCCGCGCGTCTTCTCCGTCACCCACCCCAAGTACCGCACCCCCTACCGGGCGACCATCCTGCTCGGCGGGATCATCGCCGTCATCGCGGGCTTCACCAGCCTGGAGAAGCTCGCGGAACTGGTCAACATCGGCACCCTGTTCGCCTTCGTGCTCGTCGCCCTCGGCGTGATCATCCTGCGCAAGACCCGCCCCGACCTGCACCGGTCCTTCCGCACCCCCTGGGTGCCGGTGATCCCGATCCTGTCGATCGCGGCTTCGCTCTGGCTGATGCTCAACCTGCCTGCCGAGACCTGGATCCGGTTCGTGGTCTGGATGGCCATCGGCATCGTCGTCTACTTCCTCTACGGCCGTGGCCACAGCCGGCTCGGCCGGGGTGAGGACGTACGCGTCGAGCACCGCTAGCCCGCGGACGGCGAGGGCGAGGCCTTCGGCTCCTTCGGGGCCTTGCCCGAGCCGCCCTTGGCGGGGGAGTCCTTCGCTGCGGCGGGGATCTTCTGGTCGGTCCGCAGGGCCTCCCACAACAGGGAGGCCTGCTCCTGTGCGATGACGACCCGGTTCCGGTCCACCTTGTCGTAGTCCACCGGCAGCATGATGGTCTCCATGGTGGACGGGTCCACGCCCTTCATGCTCCGCGCGAAGTCGGACAGCGCGGTGAGCGAGGCCAGATCGGAGTCGGTGGTCAGCGACTTGGTGCCGGCGTCGGCGAGCTTGTAGAGCCGGGCCGGGTTGCCGAGGGCGTCCTGCTTCTTGATCTCGGACAGCATCGCGAGCATGAACTGCTGCTGGAGCCCTATGCGCCCGAGGTCGCTGCCGTCGCCGTACCCGTAGCGGGTACGGACGAACTTCAGCGAGTCCGTGCCRTTGAGGCGGTGCGTGCCCGCGTCCAGCTTCAGGCCGCCCTTCGCGCCGCTCATCGGCTGGTCGAGGGTGACGGTGACGCCGCCGAGCGCGTCCACCAGGCCCTTGAACCCGGCGAAGTCCACCTCGACGAAGTGGTCCACGCGGATCCCGGACAGCTGCTCCACCGTCTTGACCACGCAGGCCGGACCGGCCACCGAGTAGACGGAGTTGAACATGACGCGGTTCGCCGCCGGAACGTTTCTTCCGTCCTTGTCCTTGCACTCGGGCCGGGAGATGAGGGTGTCGCGCGGGATGCTCACCGCGGTGGCCCTGGCACGGCCCTCGGGTATGTGCACCAGCATCGCGGTGTCCGAACGCGCCCCGCTGACGTCGCCGTGGTCGAGCTCCCCGTTGGCCCCGGCACGCGAATCGGAGCCGAGGACAAGGATGTTCTGCGCGTTCTCGACGACCTTGGCCGGCCGGTTGTCGGTGCCGATCGCCTTGTCCAGGTCGACGCTTTCGATGTTCCCGTTGAGGTGGCTGTAGAGCCACCATCCCGATCCCGCCCCGCCGAGGACCAGGACGGCCGCCGTCCAGGCCAGCCCGCGCCGGATCCGGCGGGCGCGCGAACGGGCCGGGCGCGGGGCGGGCCCGCCGGACGCGTCGCCCTCGGTCGGGGTCGTCGTGGCGGTGGTGTCTGAGGTCATGCCCGGGACCGGCCTTCCGAACGGGGTGCGGGGAATCTCGCGGGCAACAACATAAACGCAGGATCGCGCCAGAAGACCCCCGGGGTATCCTGATTCCGTTCGAATGGTGAAGGGGAAGGGTTGCTGGCGGTCCATGGCGACGCGATCCAGGCGCAATTCGCCCACATCCACCCGCCGCCCCGCCGGACCACCCGTGCCGGCTCCCGCGCGTGACTGGAACACCGTCGCACTGGGCCCCGTACGGGGCCGCTGGCTCCTCGCCGGCAAGGACGGACGCCTCACCGCCTACGCGCGCACCGAGAACGGGCTGCTGCGCTGGACCGAGCGCGCCCCCGGAGGGCCCGGCTGGAGCGGCCCCGAGCTCTTCCCCGCCGAGGAGCTGACCGACCTCGCCGTGGGCCAAGGCCCCGACGGCTACGCGCACTTCGTGGGCCGGCGCAGGCGCCGCGCCGGGGAGGGCGACCCGGGCGACACCGTCACCTACCACCACGCGGTCCAGTACCAGAGCGGCCGTCCGATGGGCCCCTGGGAATCGCTGGGCACCCTCTACCGCAAGCCGGACATGTCCCACCGCGGCGGCCCGCCGGTCCTCGCCGTGGACGCCCAGGGCGCACCGCACGTGTTCGTGCGCAACGCCGGGCGCGGGGTCCACGTACGGCGCCAGGACAAGAAGGGCGGCTGGGGCGCCTGGGACGACCTGCGCGGCAGCAAGACCTTCGAGGGGGCCTGCGCCGCCTCGACCGCCGAGGGCCTCGTCCGGTTCGCCGCCCCGGGCGAGAAGGGCATCTCGCTGTGGGCCCAGAGCGCGCCCGGCGGCCCCCTGGTCAAGGGGGAGGACGTCCCCTGCCTGGCCCAGGACGGCTCGCTCTGCGTCCTGGAGACCTCCCCGGGCCGGGTCACCCACTTCTGGCACGCGGCCGACGGCAGCGGGGTGTTCGGCTACCGCGAGGGCGCAGGGGTGCTGGCCCTCGGCGGCGGACCGGCCTACGGGTCCGTCGCCGCCGCCCGCGCGGTGGTCGACGGCTACGACTGCACGGTGCTGGCCCACCGCACCGTCGGCGGCCGCACCGCCCTCGCCGCGTACCCCACGGAGTACGAGGCCGCCGGACTGTGGTGGACCGAGATCGGCGAGGAGTGCCTGGAGTCCCCGGCCCTCGCCCTCGACGCGTACGGCCTGGTCGTCATCGCCTCGATCAGCGCCCGCGGCGAACTGCTGGTCAACCGGCAGAAGGACGGCTCGTCGCTCTCCCTGGGCCGCTGGCAGCGGTTCTGACGCCGCTACGAGGGCGTCCTCGCCCGGTCGCGCGGCTGCGGCGGGATCCGGGCCAGGCCGTGCCGGTCCACCGCCAGGGCGGAGATCCGCCGCAGGAAGTCCACCGAGCGCTCCGCCGTGTCCGGGGTGATCCAGGCGTCGTCCATCTCGCAGAGCTCCACCCGCACCGGCGAACTCCCCAGCACGATCGGGAGGGTGTACGCGACGGTGGACGCGAAGGTCAGCACGGACTGCCCGATGGGCTCGGTCAGCGCGGTCAGTTCCAGCGGCAGTTCGGGGTGGACGATCTCCAGGCCCGTGGCCGCGGCGATCCGCTCCAGCTTCTGCGGGCTCTCCCGGCGGTGCGCCAGATAGCGGCCGGCCGCACGGGAGCGGGCGATCCAGCCGACGGCGTCGATGTACAGGTCCTGGTCGACGACCCCGGTCTCCACGAGGGAGCTGCCCGCCAGGTCGGCCCCGGCGCGCACCCGGACGGGGCCGAAGGTCTCCCGGCTCCAGGCGTAGTCGTTCGGGCACACCTCGGTGCCCGGGGGAGCGGACACGGGCATGCAGGTGAAGAAGACGGCGCGCTCCAGCCCGTCGCGGGCCAGCCAGCGGTTGACGGGGCCGCCCTTGGCGGCGGAGGGCTTGATGTCGCCCTGGTGCCACCGGGTCAGCTGCTGCCCGTACGTCAGCAGGCTGACCAGTTCGGTGGTGGCGGTGCCGTCGTCGACGACGACGACCTCGCGGGCCTTGGAGCGGGGCAGCAGGAGCTGGATGGTGCGGGAGAACAGGTCCCCGATGACCAGCCGGTCGGCTGCCGCCACCGCCCGGCCCAGGCGCATCAGTTCGCCCGCCCGTCCCAGGTAGCCCGCGCGGACCTCGTAGCGCCGCCACACGACCTTGGCCTGGGAGGCGAACCGGCACAGCCGGCGGACCTGCGCGCGCGAGCGCGGGTCCGTCGGCTGGAGGACGGCGACGGTGAGGGACGCTGCCTCGCCCGGGTGGACGTGGGCCCACTCCAGGACGTTCAGTAGTTGAGCCGGGCTCTCCACCAGGGCGAGGGTGTCGCTCATGCCGAGGTCGTCACGCCCTCGGCGGGGAGGGGGCTCTGGACGCGGCGGAGCTTCTTCATGGGGCCGAGCTCGGACGCGTAGACCTTCTTGACGCCGTCGCCGAGGGCGGTCTCGATGGTGCGGATGTCGCGCACGAGGCGGGCGAGGCCGCCGGGTTCGACGGAGGCGGCCTGGTCGGAGCCCCCGGAGTAGCCGACGGGCACGTTCGGGTAGGCCGCCTCCAGGCTGTTGATGACCCGCAGGTTCAGCTCCTCGGCCTTGGCCGGGTAGGTGGAGGTGGCGTGCAGCAGGACGATGTTCTCGCTGCCGAGCACCTCGACCGCGTGCCGGATCTGCTGCGGGGTGGACATGCCGGTGGACAGGATGACCGTCTTGCCGGTGGCGCGCAGGGCGAGCAGCAGCTCGTCGTCCGTCAGCGAGGCGGAGGCCACCTTGTGGGCGGGGACGTCGAACTTCTCAAGGAAGGTGACGGCCTCGGTGTCCCAGGGGGAGGCGAACCAGGCGATGCCGCGGGCGCGGCAGTGCTCGTCCACGGCGCGGTACTCGTCCTCGCCGAACTCGACGCGGTGGCGGTAGTCGATGTACGTCATCCGGCCCCAGGGGGTGTCGCGCTCGATGTCCCACTGGTCGCGCGGGGTGCATATCTCGGGCGTGCGCTTCTGGAACTTCACCGCGTCACAGCCCGCGTCGGCGGCCGCGTCGATGAGCGCCAGGGCGTTGGCGAGCTCACCGTTGTGGTTGATCCCGATCTCGCCGATCACATAGGTGGGCCGGCCCGTGCCGACCTCCTTGTTCCCGATCCGGCGGATCCGGTTGCTGTGCACCACTGTTCAGAGTTCCTTTCCGAGGTACTGCGAGGGGTCCGGCGACGACGGGGCCGCCGGGGTCTGCTGCGGGTCGAGGAGGGGCGCGAGGGCGCGGGCCCGGTCGAGGTCGCCGGGCTCGTCGATCTCCACGGCCCGTTCCGGGGCGGTGGGGACGAGCTGGGTCCGGCCGAAGAAGCGGTGGCCGTGGCGGCGGAAGCCGTCGGCGCGCATCGCGTAGACGGCCCCCGACTCCAGGTACTCGGGCGCACGGTCCTGGCGGCGCTGGCGGACGGCGCTGTCGTGGTTGACGCCGTGCGCGCGGTGGCCGGGTCCGGCGCCGGGCCCGGCGCTCCAGAGGAAGCCGTGGAAGGGGACGGCGGTGAACGCGGAGTCGGCGCCCTCGCGCACCACCGCGAGGACCGTCTCGTCCACCTCCTCCGCGGTGACGAAGGGGCTGGTGCACTGGACGAAGACCAGGACGTCCACGGGCTCCCCGTGCCGTTCCTCCAGCCGGTCCAGCGCGTGCAGCAGCGCCGATTCGCTGGAGGCCTCGTCGGAGCCCAGCTCGGCGGGCCGCTCGACCACCTCCGCGCCGGCGGCGCGGGCCGCGGCGGCGATCGCCGCGTCGTCGGTGGACACCGCGACCCGGGTCACGTGGAGCGCGCCGAGGCAGGCGCGTACGGCGCGGGCGACGAGGGGGACCCCGCCGACCTCGGCGACGTTCTTCCCGGGAATGCCCTTGGAGCCGCCCCGGGCGGGTATGACGGCGGTGACGTTCACAGGGTTCTCTCCGGGGGCCGGTTCGGTGTGCGGGGCGGTCACACGCCGCCCCACTGCTGGATCTTCGGTGCCACGCGCTGGACGCCGAACTGGTAGGCGACCTTCAGGACGCGGCGCGAGGTGCGCCGCATCGGCCCGCTGGAGCGCGCCGTGGCGCCCGCTCCGGGGGAGCCGTCGAGGTTCAGGCCCCGGCGGCGCAGCAGCGCGCCGACGTACTCGGGGGCGCTCTCGGCCGTGTAGTAGGGGGATATCGGGGGCAGCGGACGGCTGCGCAATTCCCCGATCCGCGTCCGCAGTTCCCCGAACGGGTCCACGGCGCGGATTCCCTGGTCGGTGGTCCAGGACTCGTGCGCGAGCGGGGCGGCGCCCTCGTCTATCGCGGACCAGTCGGTGACGCAGCCGGAACCGACGAAATAGTGGTTCCCGTGTATTTCCCGCACCCCCAGATCGCTCAGGATCGCGGTGGGCATTCCGCGGTGCATCGATTCCAGGGCGGCCGTGGAACTGACCGTCACCAACAGGTCGGTACGGTCGAGGGTTTCCGACATGTTGCCGTAGACGAAATGCAGGTTGCGGGGCAGCGGTTCTTCCAGCTGGTCCGCGAGGACCTGGTAGTGGTGCGCTTCGACGTGGGTGGTGGCCTCGCCGGGCTTGCTGCGGAGTTTCACGAGCACGTCGCGTCCGGGGCGCAACCGCGCGTGGGATATCGCCCGGCGCAGCATGTAGAGGCGGCCATTGCGGTCGGCGGGTACCGAGGGCTGCACGGCGAAGCACACCGTATAAGGGTGCCGGGCGTGTGTACGGTTCGGGTCGTAGGGTCTTTGGTCGAGGAAGGGGAGGGCGGTCTGGACGATGCAGGAGCCCGGAATTCCGAGGGGTTCGTAGACCTCGCCGAACCGGCGCCGGTCGAAAGGGCTGTTGGCGAGGACGATATCCGCGCCGGCGCGCAGCAGCAGGCCGTCGGCCATTTTCTCGTAGACGACGCCGACGTATCCGGTCATGAGGACCGGCCGGCGGGGGGCGCCGCGGAACCGGGCGGCCAGTGCGTGCAGGGCGGCGTGGGTGGAGCCGCCGACCGTGCCCAGGATGACCAGGTCCGCCGCGTCCAGTTCGGGGGCCGCCGCGAACTCGGGGAGCGTGGACTCGGTGATGGAGGCGGGGGTGATGCCGACCTCGGCCAGCTGCCGTGCCGTCGGAGTGCTCCTGCCGCGCAGCATGTGTGCGTGCACCTCACTGCCGGGAGCCAGGCCCACCGCCAGCCCCGCACCCCATTTCCAGCGGGTGTCGGAGTCTGCGAGCACGTGGATGCGCACTGGTGATTCCCGGGTCGGTGGGTGGTGTCCAACTGCCGTCGACGCGACCGCGGCTGGGCGCTTGCCGACGGGTTTGCCGCGCGGCCCGTTAGACCTTACATGCTGATCCGATCCTTACGTGTCACGAAAAGGCCTCGACGGGCAGGGGAGTTGTACGTCACACCGGGGTGATTGTACGGGGGCTTCGAGTGGTTCTGTCATGATGGCGGCGCGTTACTTGATCGTAGGCTGGAGGGGGCGTGCGGCCGACCGGTCCCGGTCGCCTCCCGGGGGTGTGTGGAAGAAATGGGAATGAGGTGAGTACTTTCGATGGTGACCCTTTCGGTAATCGTTGCCATGTGTGACGTGCGGGACTACTGTCGGACGGCACTCAAGTCCTTGGCGCTGAATGCCAGGGAGGATTTCGAGTTCATCGTCGTGGACGACGGGTCCGTTGACGGGACATCAGAGATCCTCCGGGAAATGGTGCCGCGGATCCCGGGCGCCGTACTGATCCGCAATCAGTACAACCTGGGAATCTCGGCCACCCGGAACATCGGCCTCTCGGCGGCGCGCGGGCGTTTCTTCACCTTCCTCGACGGGGACGACTGGTACGCCCCCGGATATCTTGCGCAACTCGTCGGCTGGATGGGTGATTCGGGGGTCGACTTCCTGCGCACCGGCCATGTCCGGGTCTATGGAAGAAAGCGCAAGATAGTCATGGCCCCGCTCGCCCCGAGGGCCCTTCCGTTGAATCCCACGGATTACATCGGCCCCGTGGACGCCTCGACCTTCATGGACTACCCGCAGTCCTGGGCCGGCATCTACGACCGCGAGCGCCTCCTGGAGGCCGACGCGCTGTTCTTCGACGAGACCCTGCGCACCGCCGAGGACCGCCCGTGGTTCTACAAGCTGCACCTGCGGACCCGCTCCTTCGGAGTCGTCGACCTCCACGGCATCTTCTACCGCCGTGATGTGTCCACTTCACTCACCAAGGTGCCGGACGAACGGCAGCTCGACTTCCTTCCCGCCTTCCGGCTGATTTTCGACGAGCTGGAGCGGCATCCACGCGGATATGAACTGTCGTTCAAGGCGATGCGAACTCTCTGCGCGCTCATCGTGATTCACATGGACCGCGCCGAGTCGTACGAGGAACTCATCCGGGGCCTGCTGCTGGAACGCAGCGCGCAGATCCTCCGGGACCTCCCCCAGGACGTCCTGGAGGGGACGCTGTCAGGAATGGACTCCGCACGCGTGAACAAGCTCAGGGCACTGATCTCCCGGCACCAGGGCGCCGCCGCCCGATGACCCGGATATTCGCCGCCTCCACCCTCTACGGCGCCATGACGGTGGCCGCCGCCATCGAAGCGGGCCAGCTCGGCCAGGACGACCGCGAGCGCATCCTGCTCGTGTGCAACAACGTCGACATCCCCGAGGTCGCCACCCCGCTGCACCGGATGCCCGGCGCCGCCGCCGTGCTCGCGCGCTTCCACCGGGTCGTCTACTGGAACGACCTCATCTACCCCTTCCACCCCGCGCTGTGGTCCCCGCGGGACGAGGACGCCCCGCTGTGGCGCACGGTCATGGCGGAGAAGATCGGCATCCGGCCGGGCCCCCTGGAACTCGTCGTCGAGTCCATCCAGGTCAAACCCGCCCAGACCCTCTGCAAGATCTTCTCGGACGCCACCCTCGCCGTCTACGCCGACGGGGTCATGAGCTACGGCCCGACCCGCAACGACCTGCCCCGCTCCCTCCACGGCCGGATCGCACAGGTCCTCTACCTGGACCTCGTGCCCACCCTGCTCCCCATGCTCCTCACCGAGTACGGGATCCCCTCGCAGCCCGTGCACACCGGCGCCGTCCTCAAGCTGATCGCCGAGGTCACCCGCGAGTGCGCGCCGATCCTCGACCGCGTGATCCCGCCCCCGCTGGCGCGGCTCGGCCCGGAGACCGCCCTCCTGCTCGGCCAGTACCTCTCCCCGCTCGGCATCCTCACCGAGGAGGAAGAGGAGGAACTGCACCTGCGCATGTTCCACAACGCCCTCGCCCTCGGCCACGGCGCCATCGTCTTCAAACCGCACCCCAGCGCCCCCTCCAGCCTCGCCGACACCCTCGGCGAGGCGGCCCGCGAGGCGGGCGTGCCCTTCCTCGTCCTGGACGTCCCGGTACTGGCCGAGACGGTCTTCGAGTACCTGCGCCCCCGTCAGGTCATCGGCTGCTTCTCCACCGGCCTGTTCACCGCACGCGCCCTGTACGGGATCCCCGTCGCCCAGATCGGCGCCCTGGAGGTGATCCGGCGGATGCGCCCCTACGCCAACAGCAACCGCATCCCCGCCACCCTCACCCACGCCCTGCTCCCCGACCTGGAGGCACCCACCGGCGCCGCGGCCGACCGGGTGCTGGACGTGGAGTACATCCGCGCCGAGGTCACCCCGTACGTCCAGGCCGTCGGCTACTGCATGCAGCCCAAGCGGTACGCCTTCCTGCGTCCGGTCGCCGAGGAGTACGTCGCCGCCGCCGTCGACCAGTGGGAGGGCCGCCCCGAGCTCTCCATGCACTTCAACGAGCGCACCCGGACCCGGCTGGAACTGCCCGGCCCGCGCACCTGGAAGTGGCGCCGGGGCAAGGGCTGGACGCTGCGCGCCACCGGCGAGCGCACCGAACCGGACGACGTGCCCTTCACCGACATCACGCTCAGCGGGTTCGCCTCCCTCGTGGAGGCCAAGGACGACCGGGGCGTCCTGGAGGTCGGCGCGCGGCTGCTCGCCGAACACGAGAACCTCGACCTGCTCATCGGCATGGCCCAGGCCCACATCCGCCGCAAGGAGACCGACCAGGCCAAGCGCCGGATCGAGCGGGCCTTCGAGATCTCCGCGGACAGCGGGCGCGCGCTGGTCTGGCTGAGGATCGCGGAGACCGCCGCGAAGCTCGGCAAGCCCGGCGACGACCTGCGCCGCCGGGCGGGACAGCGCGCGCTGAGCATCAACCCCGCCTCGCCCGCGGCCCAGCGGCTGGTCAAGAGCGGCCGCCTCGGCCGCCGCTGACGGCCCCGGGGCCGCTCCCGGGACACCGGGAACGGCCCCGGACACGCGAACGGCCCGTCCGCACCGGGTGCGGACGGGCCGTTGCGCGTAGCGCCGTGGGTTACGCCGGGACGCTGGCGACACCCGGGGCGAGGAACTTCTTGCCGTTCACCCGCTCCGAGACGCCTTCACGGTCCAGGTACGGCGTGATGCCGCCCAGGTGGAAGGGCCAGCCGGCGCCCGTGATGAGGCAGAGGTCGATGTCCTGGGCCTCGGCCACGACACCTTCCTCCAGCATCAGGCCGATCTCCTGCGCCACCGCGTCCAGGACGCGGTCGCGGACCTGCTCCTCGGTCAGGACGGAGTCGCCCTGGACCAGGAGCGCGGCGACCTCGGGGTCGAGCTCCGGCTTGAAGCCGTTCTCCGCGTTGTAGACGTAGAAGCCGCGCTTGCCGGCCTTGACCACGGCCGCCAGGTTCGGGGAGACGGTGAAGCGCTCCGGGAAGGCGCGGTTCAGGGTCTCGGAGACGTGCAGACCGATCGCCGGGCCCACGAGCTCCAGCAGCACCAGCGGGGACATCGGCAGGCCGAGCGGCTCGATGGCCTTCTCCGCCGTGACCACCGGGGTGCCCTCGTCGATGACGTTCTGGATCTCGCCCATGAAGCGGGTCAGGATGCGGTTCACGACGAACGCCGGGGCGTCCTTGGTGAGCACCGCGGTCTTCTTCAGCTTCTTGGCGACACCGAAGGCCGTGGCCAGGGAGGCGTCGTCGGTCTGCTCACCGCGGACGATCTCCAGCAGCGGGAGGATCGCGACCGGGTTGAAGAAGTGGAAGCCGACCACGCGCTCCGGGTGCTGGAGCTTCGAGGCCATCTCCGACACCGACAGCGAGGAGGTGTTGGTGGCGAGGATCGCGTGCGCCGGGGCGACCGCCTCGACCTCCGCGAACACCTTCTGCTTGACGGACATCTCCTCGAACACGGCCTCGATGATGAAGTCCGCGTCCGCGAAGCCCTCGGCCTTGTCGAGCACACCGGTCACCAGGGCGGTCAGGCGGTTCGCCTTGTCCTGGTTGATGCGGCCCTTGCCGAGCAGCTTCTGGATCTCGGCGTGGACGTAGCCCACGCCCTTGTCCACGCGCTCCTGGTCGATGTCGGTGAGGACCACCGGCACCTCCAGGCGGCGCAGGAAGAGCAGCGCCAGCTGCGAGGCCATCAGGCCCGCGCCGACGACGCCGACCTTGGTGACCGGGCGGGCCRGGGACTTGTCCGGGGCACCGGCCGGGCGCTTGGCGCGCTTCTGGACCAGGTTGAAGGCGTAGATGCCCGAGCGCAGCTCGCCGCCCATGATGAGGTCGGCCAGGGCCGTGTCCTCGGCGTCGAAGCCGGCCTGGAGGTCGCCGGACTTGGCCGCGGCGATGATGTCCAGCGCGCGGTAGGCGGCCGGAGCGGCGCCGTGCACCTTGGAGTCCGCGATGGCGCGGCCCTTGGCGACGGCCGCGTCCCAGCCCTCGCCGCGGTCGATCTCGGCGCGTACGACCTCGGTCTCGCCCTTGAGGACCTTCGAGGTCCAGATCAGGGACTGCTCCAGGAAGTCCGCGCCCTCGAAGAGCGCGTCGGCGATGCCGAGCTCGAAGACCTGCTTGCCCCCCAGCTGGCGGTTCTGGTTGAGCGAGTTCTCGATGATGACCGAGACCGCGCGCTCCGCGCCGATCAGGTTCGGGAGGAGGGCGCAGCCGCCCCAGCCCGGGACCAGGCCGAGGAAGACCTCGGGCAGCGAGAAGGCCGGGATGGCCTTGGAGACGGTGCGGTAGGTGCAGTGCAGACCGACCTCGACACCGCCGCCCATCGCCGCGCCGTTGTAGTAAGCGAAGGTGGGGACGGCCAGCGCCGCGAGGCGCTTGAAGACGTCGTGGCCGCCCTTGCCGATGGCGAGCGCCTCGTCGTGCTTCTTCAGCAGCTCGACGCCCTTGAGGTCGGCGCCGACSGCGAAGATGAACGGCTTGCCGGTGATGCCCGCGCCGACGATGGAGCCCGCGAGGGCCTCCTGCTCGACCTGGTCGATCGCCGCGTTCAGGTTGGCGAGGGACTGCGGGCCGAAGGTGGTCGGCTTGGTGTGGTCGAAGCCGTTGTCCAGCGTGACGAGCGCGAAGCGCCCGGCGCCGAACGGCAGGTCCAGGTGGCGCACGTGCGCCTGGGTGACGACCTCGTCCGGGAACAGCTCGGCCGCGCCCTTCAGGAGCTCAGCGGTGGTGCTCACTTGGAGTCTCCCTCGGCGTTGAAGTTCGGGTTCTCCCAGATGACCGTGGCGCCCATGCCGAAGCCGACGCACATGGTGGTCAGGCCGTAGCGGACGTGCGGCTGCTCCTCGAACTGGCGGGCCAGCTGCGTCATCAGACGGACGCCGGAGGAGGCCAGCGGGTGGCCGAAGGCGATGGCACCGCCGTACTGGTTCACGCGGGCGTCGTCGTCGGCGATGCCGTAGTGCTCCAGGAAGGCGAGGACCTGGACGGCGAACGCCTCGTTGACCTCGAACAGGCCTATGTCGTCGATCGTCAGACCGGCCTGCGCCAGGGCCTTCTCGGTGGCCGGGATCGGGCCGTAGCCCATGACCTCCGGCTCGACACCCGCGAAGGAGTACGAGACCAGGCGCATCTTGACCGGGAGGTTGTTCTCCCGGGCGAAGTCCTCGGACGCGATGATCGCGGCGGTGGCACCGTCGTTGAGACCGGCGGCGTTGCCCGCGGTGACCCGGCCGTGCGTACGGAACGGGGTCTTCAGGCCGGCCAGGTTCTCCAGCGTGGTGCCCGGGCGCATCGGCTCGTCGGTGGTGACCAGGCCCCAGCCCGTCTCACCGGCCGCCTCGTTGGTGTTGCGCACCGAGATCGGGACCAGGTCCTGCTGGATCTTGCCGTCGGCGTACGCCTTGGCGGCCTTCTCCTGCGAGCGCACGGCGTACTCGTCGGCGCGGAGCTTGGTGATCGTCGGGTACCGGTCGTGCAGGTTCTCGGCGGTCATGCCCATGAACAGGGCGGACTCGTCGACCAGCTTCTCGGAGACGAAGCGCGGGTTCGGGTCGACGCCCTCGCCCATGGGGTGGCGGCCCATGTGCTCGACACCGCCGGCGAGGGCGACGTCGTAGGCACCGAAGGCCACACCGCCCGCGACGGCGGTCACGGCGGTCAGCGCGCCGGCGCACATGCGGTCGATGGAGTAGCCCGGGACCGACTGCGGGAGACCCGCGAGGATGCCGGCCGTGCGGCCCAGCGTCAGGCCCTGGTCGCCGATCTGCGTGGTCGCGGCGATGGCGACCTCGTCGATCTTCTTGGGGTCCAGGTCCGGGTTGCGGCGCAGCAGCTCCCGGATCGCCTTCACGACGAGGTCGTCGGCGCGGGTCTCGTGGTAGATGCCCTTCGGGCCCGCCTTGCCGAACGGGGTGCGGACGCCGTCGACGAAGACGACGTCCCTGACGGTACGAGGCACGTTGGCTCTCCTCCAGGTGCGGGTGTGCACTGCTGCGCGGGGGCGGCCCGGCCGGTGTGGCTGAGCGCCCGCTCACCCGGCCCATGCTACTTGCGGGTAACCCATGTGCACACCCCCTCCCCGAACAGCGGCGAAGGTCACACCGGCCCGTACCCCGCGAGCCCCCTCGCGCCCCCGCCGCGCGCCCGGCCGATCGGAGCGCCCCGGGCTACCCGAACGGGTCGGACATCCGGCCCGACGGCCGCGTCGACGGCCCCGGTCGCACGCCTTTGCGGATTCTGTCCCGGTCCCGGGCGTCCGCCCCGGACCCGACCGACGGAACGGACCCCCGCGATGGCCGCACCTGTCCTCACGGACTACTACGTGGAACACAAATCGACGATCCCGGCGAACGCCGGCGAGCTCGTCAAGCTCTTCGTCCGCAGGCGCAACGGCACGCCCTCCGGCGGCACCAGCCGGCCCGTCCTGATGCTGCACGGAAGGAGCGTCCCGGCCCTGGCCGGTTTCGACCTGCAGTACAAGAAGTACAGCTGGGCCGAGGAGCTGGCGAAGAAGGACTTCGACGTCTTCGTGATGGAGCTCCAGGGCTCCGGGCTGTCGACCCGCCCCAAGATGGACGACCACAAGAACGTCAGCCCCGCGCCCGCGCAGCGGGCACTCCTCTCGCCCCACCCGAACGCGAGCCCGTACACGGGCCCGGTGTCCTACGCCTCCCAGCTCAACAACTCCCAGAGCGACTGGGACGAGGTCGACAAGGTGGTCGACTTCATCCTGACGGAGACGGGCGCCTCCAAGGTCGACCTCATCGGCTGGTCGGCCGCGGCCCAGCAGCTCGGGCCCTACACCATCCAGTACCCCGGCAAGGTCCGCAGCCTCTTCCTGCTGGCGCCGATCTTCCCGCCGAACGGCAGGGCGAGCGCGACCGGGACCGACTTCGGCGCGCCGGTGCCGCTGCCGGTGTCCCTTCCGCCGGCGGCCTTCGGCTACCCGATGACCGTCGGTACGAAGGGTGGCCTCGACGCCTCGTGGGGCAACGACCTGAAATGCCCCGACCAGCGCGAGCCCGGGATGGTCGACGAGGTGTGGAAGGCCATCATGGCCGTCGACCCGGTCGGTGCCGGCTGGGGAGGACCCGCGGGGCCCCCGCAGGGTCTGAACCGCATCCGGAACTCGTACTGGTGGGGCTGGAACAAGACCACCGTCCCGCTGCACGACGTCCTCGGCGGAACGGTGCCGGTGTGTCTCGTGTACGGGGAGCACGACTCGATCGTGAACACCGCTCCGGACCTGGGCCTGCTGTACTTCTCGGTCCCCGAGCTCTACAAGGCCATCAAGAAGCCGAAGAAGCTGATGTTCCGGATCGCCTGCGCGGGGCACCAGGCGCCCTGGGAGCGGGTGGCGAACGACGTGCACACCATGTCCGAGCACTGGCTCAAGCAGGGCAAGGTCGACGGCGCGGAAACCGGGAGCTACTACCGGGACGCGGACGGGGCCGTCACTCCCCTGGAGTGAGGGCCCCGTCCGCGTCCGGCGCTCCGGTCGGTCAGGCCGTCGCCGCGAGGGCCGTGACCAGCGCGGGCGTCACCTGTTCGATCTGCCAGGGACGGGCGCCGTAGCCGGCCAGGGCCTCGGCGACCGTGCCGGGCTCCAGTCGCTGCGGGGGCTCCCAGCACAGCCGGCGCACGGTGTCCGGAGTGATCAGGTTCTCCTGGGGCAGGTTCAGCCCCTCGGCCAGTGCCGAGACGGCACTGCGGGCGGCGGACAGGCGCGCGGCGGCGGCCGGGTCCTTGTCCGCCCAGGAGCGCGGCGGCGGCGGGCCCGCCTGGGTCGCCCCCGGCTGCGGCAGCTCGTTCTCGGGCAGGGCCTTGGCCCGGTCCACCGCGGCCATCCACTGGTCCAGCTGGCGCCGGCCCATGCGCTGTCCGTATCCGGGCAGGGCCGACAGGGCGTGGACGTTCGCGGGGAGGGCCAGGGCCRCCTCCACGATCGCCGCGTCGCCGAGCACCTTGCCGGGGGACACGTCCCGGCGCTGCGCGATCCGGTCGCGGGACTCCCACAGCTCCCGGACGACGGCCATCTGCCGGCGCCGGCGCACCTTGTGCATGCCGGAGGTGCGCCGCCAGGGGTCCTTGCGCGGCGGGGCGGGCGGCGCGGAGGCGATCGCGTCGAACTCCTGGCGGGCCCATTCCAGCTTGCCCTGCCGGTCGAGCTCCTTCTCCAGTGCGTCCCGCAGGTCCACCAGCAGTTCCACGTCGAGCGCGGCGTAGCGCAGCCACGGCTCGGGCAGGGGGCGGGTGGACCAGTCGACGGCGGAGTGGCCCTTCTCCAGTACGTAGCCCAGCACGCTCTCGACCATCGCCCCGAGGCCGACCCGGGGGAACCCGGCCAGCCGGCCGGCCAGCTCGGTGTCGAAGAGGGAGGTGGGGGCCATGCCTATTTCGCGCAGGCAGGGCAGGTCCTGGGTGGCGGCGTGCAGGATCCACTCGGTGCCGGACAGCGCCTCTCCCAGGGAGGAGAGGTCCGGGCACCCGACCGGGTCGATCAGCGCGGATCCGGCACCCTCGCGGCGCAGCTGCACCAGATAGGCGCGCTGTCCGTAGCGGTATCCGGAGGCGCGTTCGGCGTCGACGGCCACCGGTCCGGTGCCTGCGGCGAAGGCCGCGACGACCCGGGCCAGCCCGTCCGCGTCGGCCACGACGGGGGGGATCCCCTCGCGGGGTTCTAGCAACGGAACAGGCAGCCCATCGGACGAAACCTCTTCGTCCGGGGGGCCGCCCCCGGTGGTGGTGCGCAGGCCTGCTGCGGTCTCTTGGGCGTCGGTCACCGGTCAAGGGTATCCGTGGATGTGACGCGCCCGTCGCCGGAACGTTCCGTCGACGGGCGCGAGGAGGAGGGGCCGGGTGGCTCCAGGGGTTTCCGGAGCGGTGTCCGGGGGCCTCGGGGCAGGATCAGTGGATGATCCCGGTCCGCAGGGCGACGGCGACCATGCCGGCCCGGTCGCCGGTGCCCAGCTTGCGGGCGATCCGGGCGAGGTGGGACTTGACGGTCAGGGCGGACAGGCCCATCGAGACGCCGATGGCCTTGTTGGACTGGCCCTCCGCGACGAGGCGCAGGACCTCGACCTCGCGGCCGGAGAGCTCTCGGTAGCCGCCCGGGTGGCTCGGGGCACCCGGGGGGCGGCGGTGCATACGGGCGGCGGCGGCACCGATGGGGGCGGCGCCGGGCCGGGTGGGGAGTCCGATGTTGGTCCGCGTACCGGTGACGACGTAGCCCTTCACACCGCCCGCGAGGGCGTTGCGCACGGCGCCGATGTCGTCGGCGGCGGACAGGGCCAGGCCGTTCGGCCAGCCGGCGGCGCGGGTCTCGGAGAGCAGGGTGAGACCRGAACCGTCGGGCAGGTGGACGTCGGCCACGCAGATGTCGCGCGGGCTGCCGACGCGGGGGCGGGCCTCCGCGATGGACGACGCCTCGATCACGTCACGGACTCCGAGGGCCCACAGATGGCGGGTCACGGTGGAACGGACGCGCGGGTCGGCGACGACGACCATGGCCGTCGGCTTGGTCGGGCGGTAGGCGACCAGGCTTGCGGGCTGCTCAAGAAGAACGGACACCTAGGCCTCCTGGGGGAGTGGCGGGACGGCCGGCTGGGGGAAGGAAGCCGGTGCGAACCGTGCGGATGGTCACTGACTCCTTCGGCACGTCACCCGCCCGGCTTTAGGGAATGATCACGATTTGGTGAGTAACAATTCGGGCAATTCGGACGCACGATCGATCAAGGGATGATCAGAAGGCCGCAATCCGCGCACCGTTTCGACAGTCCGCGGCGCACGCGATCGGTCGTTCCCGGCACCGGAGCGCCGCCGGAAGCCGCCCGGCCGCCGCCCGGGCGACGACGGAGCGCGGTCGGAACGCCGCCGGAGCGCGGTCGGACGGCCCCGGCCCACCGCGCGCGGACCGCTTCCTACGGGTGGTGCGGACCGCGCCGCTGTGGCAGGGACACCACACCCGTGGCGGTGTCCGTCGGCCCGACCGGGGGCAGTCCCGCGATCTGGCACAGCAGCTCGCACCAGGCCGCCAGGTGCGCCGGGGTGTCCGGCACCCCGCCCACCCCCTCACGCGGGGTCCACGAGGCCCTGATCTCGATCTGGGTCGCCGGACGCCGCTCCCGCAGCCCGCCGAAGTAGTGCGAGCTCGCCATCGTCACGGTGCCGCTCGCCTCCCCGTACGCCAGCCCGCGGGCCTCCAGCGCCCCCGTCAGCCAGGACCAGCACACCTCCGGGAGGAGGGGGTCCGCGGCCATCTCGGGCTCCAGCTCCGCCCGTACGAGCGTCACCAGCCGGAAGGTGCCCTGCCAGGCGTCGTGCCCGGCGGGATCGTGGAGCAGGATCAGCCGGCCGTCGGCCAGGTCGTCCTCGCCCTCCACGACCGCCGCCTCCAGCGCGTACGCGTAGGGGGCCAGTCTCTGCGGCGGCTTCGTGGGGTCGATCTCGATCCCGGACCGCAGCCGTGCCTTCTTCAAGCCGTCGACCGCCCGGCGGAAAGGGAGCGGGGCCGAGCTCTCCTTCGCGCTGTCCGTACCGTCAGCGCCATCTGAAAATCGTCCCTGAGCCGCAGCCATGCCGGGAAGACTAGGCGGAACGAGCGCCCCGGCGACGCAGGGACACCCGTGCCGGGCCGGGCACTTCTTCATACGTGCGAAGATTTGCCGCGTGAGCGCCACTACCCGCCCCACGGGCCAGCCGAGTCAGACGTACGATTCCGCCTTCCTGAAGGCGTGCCGGCGGGAGCCGGTCCCCCACACCCCCGTGTGGTTCATGCGGCAGGCGGGCCGCTCACTCCCCGAGTACCGAAAGGTGCGCGAGGGCACGGCCATGCTGGAGTCCTGCATGCGCCCCGACCTGGTCACCGAGATCACCCTGCAGCCCGTGCGGCGCCACGGCGTCGACGCGGCGATCTTCTTCTCCGACATCGTGGTGCCGCTGAAGGCCATCGGTGTCGACCTGGACATCAAGCCGGGCGTCGGCCCGGTCGTCGCCAACCCGATCCGCCGCCGCGAGGACCTCGCACAGCTGCGTGACCTCACCCCGGAGGACGTCCCGTACGTCACCGAGGCGATCGGCATGCTCACGGGTGAACTCGGCGGCACGCCGTTGATCGGGTTCGCGGGCGCGCCTTTCACCCTCGCGAGCTACCTCGTCGAGGGCGGTCCGTCCAAGAACCACGAGCACACCAAGGCCCTCATGTACGGGGACCCGGAGCTGTGGGCCGACCTCCTGGACCGCCTCGCCGAGATCACCTCGGCCTTCCTCAAGGTCCAGATCGAGGCCGGCGCCTCCGCGATCCAGCTCTTCGACTCCTGGGTCGGTGCCCTCGCCCCGGCGGACTACCGGCGCTCGGTGATGCCCGCCTCGGCGAAGGTCCTCGCATCCGTCGCCTCGTACGGAGTCCCGCGCATCCACTTCGGCGTGGGCACGGGCGAGCTCCTCGGCCTCATGGGCGAGGCCGGCGCGGACGTCATGGGCGTCGACTACCGGGTCTCGCTGGACGAGGCCGTCCGCCGCGTCGGCCCCGGCAAGGCGCTCCAGGGCAACCTGGACCCCGCCGTCCTCTTCTCCACCACCGAGGCCGTCGAGGCCAAGACCGACGAGGTCCTGGCCGCCGCGGCGGGCCTGGAGGGCCACGTCTTCAACCTGGGCCACGGCGTCCTCCCCACGACGGACCCCGACGCGCTGACCCGCCTGGTGGACTACGTCCACACCAAGACCCGGCGCTGATCCCGCGGGCCGAGACGTCGGTACTGTGCCGTGCATGACATGGCACGGGCCGACGTTTCGCATATCCGACGGGGAAACCGTCGACGGGGTCTGGCGCCTCGTCTGGCGCCGCCACGAGCCCGGCGGTGAGCACCACCCCGATCACCTCTTCGTCTACGCGGACGGCCGGATCACCGTCGGCGCCCACGAGGCCACCGACCTCGCCGGGCTGCGCGAGCGGCTGGCCGCCGGGAAGATCGCGCCCAGCCGGCCCGACGGGCGGCAGCAGCCCGCCGCCGGGGCCCCGAAGTGGGAGTCCCGCTGCCCGGAGCCGCTGACGCGGGAGGGCTTCCTCCTGGAGGTCGCCGACGAGATCACCCGGCTGGCGGGCCGCCCGGGAGCCGGTGACCGCCTCTGGGACGCCGTCCGTGACCACCACCGGGAGCCGACCGAGCACCGGCGGGCCCTGCTCCGGGACGCCTACCTCGACGTCCCCGCCCACCTCAGGGTGTACGCCCTCGGCGACATGGACCTTCAGGACCGCCCGCTGCGGATGCTGCTGACCGACCTCGGGCAGCCCGTGGACGGCGACGGCCCGGTGGCGACGGAAGAGGGCCACCGGTGGGCCCTCGCCTACTTCGACGACGTGTTCGAGGGCGCTGCGCGGCACGAGGAACGGCAGGCCGTGCGGTACGCCGACGAACCGACCGGGGCCCCGCGGCCCCCGGTCGTCCTGCACGAGGTGGCCCACCCCGGCGGGTGGCCCGCCGAGCCGGGCCCCTTCGTCCTGCGCAACGACTACGACGCCCCCTTCGACCACGCCGGGGTGACCTATCCCAGCGTGGTCCACGCCTACTGGGCCCTCTCGGCCGCGGACCCCGCCGACCACGACCTGATCCGCGCCGCGGCCACCGCCCGCGAGGCGCAGGAGGCGGGCGGCCGCGCGGCCCGGCGGGCCGACTGGCCCGCCGTACGGCTCGCCGTCATGGCCGCCCTGCTGCGCGCCAAGTTCGACCGGCATCCCCGCCTGGCCGAGGTCCTGCTCGCCACCGGCGACGCGGGCATCCACTACACCGGCCTCTCCGACGCCCCCTTCTGGCGCGAACAGGGCCGCCGCGGCGGCCGCAACTGGATGGGCCGCCTCCTGGAACTGGTCCGCTCCGAACTGCGCGCCGCGGCCCCCCACTAGCCGGCTAGACCCCCGCCGCCCGTACCGCCGAGACGGCCTTGCGGGCGGCCACCAGCACCGGGTCCCAGACCGGGGAGAACGGCGGGGCGTACCCCAGGTCCAGGGAGACGACCTGGTCCACCGTCATCCCGGCCGTGAGCGCGACCGCCGCCACGTCCACGCGCTTCGCGGCCCCCGCGCCGCCGACGATCTGGACGCCGAGGAGGCGGCCCGTGCGGCGCTCCGCCATCATCTTGACCGTCATCGGCTCCGCCCCCGGGTAGTAGCCGGCCGTGTTCGTCGAGCTGATGGTGGCCGTCACGAAGCGCAGACCCGCCTCCAGGGCGTCCCGTTCGCGCAGCCCCGTACGGGCGATCTCCAGGTCGCAGACCTTGCTGACGGCCGTGCCGACCACCCCGGGGAAGGTCGCGTAGCCGCCGCCCACGTTCGAGCCGATCACCTGGCCGTGCTTGTTGGCGTGCGTGCCCAGCGGGATGTGCCGGGTGCGGCCCGCGACCAGGTCCAGCACCTCCACGCAGTCGCCGCCCGCCCAGACCTCCTCGTGGCCGCGCACCCGCATCGACAGGTCGGTGAGCAGGCCGCCCGAGGTGCCCACGGGGAGGCCCGCCGCGCGGGCGAGGGCGGTGCGGGGCTCCACGCCGAGGCCGAGTACCACCACGTCCGCCGGGTACTCGTCGCCGACCGCCGTGGCCACCGCGACGGCCCGGCCCTCCTCGTCCGTGAGGATCTTCGTCACCTCGGCGCGGGAGACCGTGACGATCCCCATGCGGTTCATCGCGCCGTGCACGAGCCCGCCCATGTCCGGGTCCAGCGTGGCCATCGGCTGCTCGCCCCGGTGCAGGACGGTCACCCCGTAGCCCCGGCGCACCAGGGCCTCCGCCATCTCCACGCCGATGTACCCCGCGCCGACCACCACCGCCCGGCGGCCCGGCGAGCGTTCCAGCGTGTCCATCAGGCGCCGGCCGTCGTCCAGGGTCTGCACCCCGTGCACCCCGTGGGCTCCGATGCCCGGCAGGCGGGGGCGCACCGGGCGGGCGCCGGTCGCCAGGACCAGCTTGTCGTAGGCCGTCCAGGACTCCGCGCCGCTCTCCAGGTCCCGGGCGCGCACCCGCCGGCCGGCCAGGTCCAGCTCCACGACCTCCGTCCGGGTGCGCAGGTCGATGTCCCGGGCCCGGTGCTCCTCGGGCGTACGGGCGATCAGGTCGTCCCGGGCGGCCACCTGCCCGCCGATCCAGTACGGGATCCCGCACGCCGAGTACGAGGTGAAGTGCCCGCGCTCGAAGGCGGTGATCTCCAGCTCCGCCGGGCCCTTCAGCCTCCGGGCCTGCGACGCGGCGGACATCCCCGCCGCGTCCCCGCCGACCACCACCAGTCGTTCCATCGCCATCGTCCGCCCCGTCCCGTTCCGTTTCGTCCCGCGGTCTTCGTCAACCGGGGTCCACGCTACGGGCGCGGGCGCGCTCAGCCCTCAGGATCGGCCACAGCCCCGTCGGAGGCGGGTGCGCCGGTCCCGGCGGGCACCGGCCCGCGGGGCACCTGCGCCGGGACGCGGCCCGGCTTCGCCGGGGCGGGGCGCAGCCGGCGGTACAGGCGGAACCCGAACAGGGCGGCGGCGGCCGTCACCGCGAACGGCAGGATCACGGCGACGGTCAGCGCCAGGTACCGCACGACCGTGGCGAACACCGACCAGCCGCCGCTCAGGGCGTCCCCGAGGGAGGGATCCCCCTCCTCCCGCGTCGTGCGCTCCACCGCGGCCGGCTCCGAGACCGACACCGTGATCGTCCCGAGGGAGGTCTGGTCCTTCAGGGCGGTCTGCTGTGCGATCAGCGACTCCAGGTCCGACTGGCGCCGGCTCAGCTCGCCCTCCAGCATGACCACGTCACCGAGCGCCGAGGCCTTGTCCATCATCTCCCGCACCCGGGCGACGCTGGCCCGCTGCGAGGCGACCCGGCTGTCGACGTCGGCGACCTTCTGGGTCACGTCCTGCGCCTCGACCTTGCGGCCCAGCAGCTTTCCGCTCCCCTCCAGGGCGCCGATCACCGCGTCGAAGCGTTCGCCCGGCACCCGCAGGGTCAGCGTCGAGGCGAGCCGGCCGTCCGCGCCGCGCTGGGTGGACTCGTCGCCCACGTACCCGCCCGCGCCGTCGGCCGCCGTACGGGCCGCGGTGAGGACCTTCTGCGGTTCCGCCGTCTCGATCGAGAGGGTCCCCGTACGGATCACGTTCGGACGGACCGCCGCCGACGGCTGGCCGGCGCCCTTGGCATCGGTCGCCGCCGGGCCCGCCGCCGGGGCCTGCCC
>NZ_JBFRER010000023.1:0-73992 GCF_052114405.1 Streptomyces sp. M-16
GTCCCGGCCCCGGCGGCCGGCCGGCCCACGGCGGCGCCCGTCGGCGGCGGACCGAACCGCGGCCGGGCCACGCCCTCCGGGTCCACGGTCACCTCCGACGCGGTGCCCACCGGGTGCTCCCGGGCCCACTCCGCCCCGCGGAAGAGGCCCGGCGACGCGGCGAGGGTGAGGGTCCGGCCGTCCTCCAGCCGCACGTCCGCCAGGTACACCTCCCCCGTGCCGGTCTCCCCGCGGGTCCGGGTGGCGGTGACCACGGCCGGGTACGCCACTCCCCGGTCCCGCAGGATCTCGTCGGCGGCCCGCGCCGACCAGCCGTACGCCAGCGTGACCGTCCCGACGTAGAGCACCCCGGCGGCCACCCCGGCCGTCCGGACCCCGCGCGGGCTCAGCCCCGGGGAGGCTGCGAGGAAGCCGAAGCCGACGATCAGGGCCAGCACGAGGTACATCCAGGCCGGTCCCCGGACGCGCGACAGGCCGGAGTCGGCCCTGGTGTGCAGGTCCCCCAGCATGAACAGCCGTGCCAGCCCGGTGAAGACGCCGGTCAGGGCCACCGCCCACGCGCCCGCCCAGATCCCGGTCCGTGTCCCCGCCCGGCCCGCGAGCCGCCGGTGCTCCCCGTCCGCGCCCATCCGCCCAGCGTCCCAGCAACACCCGGCGGGCGTAAGGGCGCCGACCGCCCCGGCCGTCGGGTCCGGCTCATTCGCCGGTTCCGGCGTCCCCTTCCGGTCCGGCGTCCCAGGCCGTCGCGTCCGCGTCCGGCGCGTCCGCGTGCGGCACGTCCCCGGCCCGGTCCACGTACCGCAGCACGCCCCACATGCTCTCCGGCGGCGTGTTCCGCGGGTCCCCCTCCTCGCAGTCGGCCAGCTCGCGCAGCAGCCCCGGGCCGTCGAGGGCGGAGCCGATCAGGACCAGCTGCGTCCGGCGCGGCTCCTCCCGCCCCCAGGGGCCGGGGGCGAAGCGCAGGAAGCGGCCGACCGAGTGGACCTCGTAGCGCTCCTGGTGGCCGGGGACGCCGAACCAGACGAAGCCCTTGATCCGGTAGAGGCCGGGCGGGCGGCGGTCGAGGAAGTCGATGAGGCGGCGCGGGGAGAGCGCCTCGTGCGAGGTGAACTCGACGGTCTCGTAGGCGGCGTGCAGGTGCCCGTGGTGGTCCTGCCCGTCGGTGTGCTCGTGTTCCGCGGCCTCCGCGAGCAGGTCCTCGAAGGACAACTGCCCCCGGGTCCGCGACCAGGGCCGGCGGTCGAAGAGCAGCTCCGGGTCGATCCGCCCGTGTTCGGCACCGACCATAGGGATGCCCGGGGCGCAGAGCGCGGCGAGTTCCCGCTCGACGCGGGCCCGTTCGGCGGCGTCCACGCGGTCGGTCTTGTTCAGCACCACGAGGTCGGCGACGGCCAGGTGGCGGTCGGTCTCGGGGTGCGCGGCCCGGGTCGCGTCGAACTCGGCCGCGTCGACGACCTGCACCAGGCCGCCGTAGCGGACGGCCGGATTCTCGTTGGCCACGAGCATCCGGACCATCTCCTGCGGCTCGGCGAGTCCGCTGGCCTCGATGACGATCACGTCGATCCGGTGGACGGGTGCGGCGAGCTTCTCCAGGTACGCGTCCAGTTCGCTGCCGTCGACCGCGCAGCACAGGCAGCCGCCGCCGAGCGAGACCATCGAGTCGCCGACCTGTCCGGCCACGGACATCGCGTCGATCTCGATCGTCCCGAAGTCGTTGACGACGACCCCGATCCGGGTCCCCGCACGGTGGGCGAGCAGGTGGTTGAGCACGGTGGTCTTGCCGGAACCGAGGAATCCGGAGAGGACGACGACCGGAACGGTCCGGGCGGGGGGAGCGGGCTGCCTGCTGTTCACCCGGACGATCGTAGTCAGCCCAGCGGGGGGACCGGCCGGGGCGGGGTCGGGCCGGCGTAGCGCGCGGCCGGCCGGATGATCTTCGGGTCGGCGGCCTGTTCGAGGATGTTCGCGCTCCAGCCGACCACCCGGGCCGCGCAGAAGGTGGGGGTGAACATCTCGCGCGGCAGCCCGCACAGCTCCATGACCACGCCCGCGTAGAACTCCACGTTGGTGTGCAGCTCGCGGCCCGGCTTGAGTTCGGCGAGGATCTCCTCCACCTGCCGCTCGACCTCCACGGCGAAGTCCACGAGGGGCCCGCCGAAGTCCCGCGCGATCCCCCGCAGCATCCGGGAGCGCGGGTCCTCGGTGCGGTAGACGGGGTGCCCGAAGCCCATGATCCGGTCCCCGGCGAGCACCCGCTCCCGGATCCACGGCCCGATCCGCTCCACCGTGCCGATGGCGTCGAGGGTGTCCAGGGCCCGGCTGGGCGCGCCCCCGTGGAGCGGTCCGGAGAGCGCGCCGATCGCACCGGTCAGACAGGCCGCGACGTCCGCGCCGGTGGAGGCGATCACGCGGGCGGTGAAGGTGGAGGCGTTGAAGCCGTGGTCGACCGTGGAGACGAGGTACCGCTCGACGGCGCGGGCCCGGACCGGGTCGGGCTCCTCGCCGGTCAGCATCCAGAGGTGATTGGCGGCGTACGGGAGGTCGTCGCGCGGCTCCACGGGCTCCAGGCCGCGGCCCAGCCGGTGCAGGGCCGTCAGCAGCGTCGGCACGGCGGCGCAGGCGGCGAGCGCGTCGGCGGCGCGGGCCTCGGGGGTGAGGTCGTAGACCGGGCGGAAGCCGGCGGTGGCGCCGAGCAGCGAGAGGGCGGTGCGCAGCCCGGCGAGCGGTCCGGAGGCGGCGGTGGCGCGGGCGAGGGCCGGCAGGGCGTCCCGGACGTCGGCGGGCAGGTGGCGCAGGGGCGCGATCTCGGCGGCGAAGGCGTCCCGCTCGGCACGGTCGGCGGGCAGCGCACCGCGGAACATCAGGTGCCAGACGTCCTCGAAGGTGCGGCTCTCGGCGAGCTCGACGGCCGAGTACTGGCGGTAGTGGTAGAAGCCTTCCAGGCCCCGGACGTCACCGAGCTGGGTCTCGGTGACCACGACCCCCGCGAGACCGCGGGGTACTTCGACGGTGGTGTTCATGAATGGACCATCCATCCTTGACTCAATCCTTGTCAATATTGATTGAATCAATGTATGTAGGCTGTGTGTCATGTCTGATCACGCAGCCGACGACCCTCCCGCCGCCGAGGGAACCCGGCGGCTCACCACCCAGGAGGCCGCCCGCCTCCTGGGGGTGAAACCGGCCACCGTGTACGCCTACGTCAGCCGCGGCCAGCTCAGCAGCCGCCGCGACCCGGTCGGCCGGGGCAGCAGCTTCGACGCGCGCGAGGTGGAGGCGCTGGCCGGGCGGAGCCGCCGTGAGGCGGCGGGCCCGCCCGGGGAACTCTCCGTCCACGTCCGCACCTCGCTCACCCTCATCGAGGCCGACCGGTACTTCTTCCGGGGCGTGGACGCCGTCGAGCTGGCCTCGCGGTACGCCTACGAGGAGGTCGCCGAGTGGCTGTGGACGGGGAGCCTGCCGCACGGGGCCCGGTTCGCCGCTCCCCCGGAGGCGCTCGCCGCGGCCCGCCGGGCGGTGGCCGCCCTGCCGGAGCACAGCGGCCCCCTGGACCGGCTGCGGGTCGCCGTCACGGCGGCGGCGGTGGCGGACCCGCTGCGCTTCGACCTGTCCGAGGAGGCCGTGCTCGGTTCGGCGCGCAGCCTCGTGCCGACGCTGGTCGGCGCCCTGCCGGAGGCCGCACCGGCCCGCGTCGGGGACGGGCGGCTCGCCTGGGAACTGTGGTCCCGGCTGACGGCCCTGGATCCCGACCCGGCGGCCCTGGACGTGCTGGACCTGGCGCTGGCGCTGCTGGTCGACCACGACCTGGCCGCCTCCACCCTCGCGGTACGGGTGGCCGCCTCGGCGCGGGCCCATCCGTACGCGGTGGTCTCGGCCGGGCTGGGCGCACTGGAGGGCCCCCTGCACGGGGCGGCCGGGCGGCTCGCGCACCGGATGCTGACGGAGGTCCTGGAACGGGGCGGCGCCGCGCCGGTGGTGGCGGAGTACCTGCGCGCCGGGCGACGGGTCCCCGGCCTCGGCCACCGCCTGTACCGCGGGGAGGATCCGCGGGCGCGAGCCCTGTTCGGCCGGCTGGAGGGGCTCCCCCAGGCCGGTCCGGCGCTGGGCGCGGCCCGGGACGTGGCCACCGTGATGGCCCGGCACGGACTGCACCCGAACGTGGACCTGGCCCTCGCGGTGCTGACGGTGTCCTGCGCCATGCCCGCCGAGGCCGGGGAAACGGTGTTCGCGGTGGCCCGGACGGCGGGCTGGATCGCCCACGCGCTGGAGGAGTACCAAGAACGGCCCCTGCGCATGCGGCCGAGCGGCCACTACGACGGCCCGCGGCCGCCCCGGCCCCTGCCGTGACGGGTGGCGGGGGCCCCGTGGGAGCGGGCCCGCGCCCGACGGCCTGCGAACCCGCCGCCACCCGCACAGGCAGAACCCAAGCATTCCGCTTACGCCGTCGCCGACCTACGGTTACGTGTCATGCGGTTCCTCCCCACGAGTGCCCCACGCCTCGGGCTGCCCCGCCGGGCCGTCTCGCAGATCCTGCTCACCCAGCTGGCCATCGCCGCCGGGGTCCTCGTGCTGGCCACCGGGCTCTTCCTCGCCCCGCTCAGCGCCCAGCTGGACGACCAGGCCATGCGCCGCGCACTGGCCATCGCCCAGAGCGCGGCGGCGGACCCGTCCCTGGCCTCCGACCTCCTGAGGTCGGGTCCGTCCCCGGACACCCCCGTGCAGGCCGCGGCGGAGCGGATCCGCAGCGCCACCGGAGCCGAGTACGTGGTCGTCATGGACCTGAAGGGCATCCGCCGCTCCCACCCCAGCCCCGACCGCATCGGGCTGCCCGTCTCCACCGACCCCGGCGACGCCCTGGCGGGACACGACGTCATGGAGATCGACGAGGGCACCCTCGGCCGCTCGGCCCGCGGCAAGGTCCCCCTGGTCGCCGCCGACGGCGAGATCGTCGGCGCCGTCTCCGTCGGCATCCCCTACGACAGCGTGCGCGAGCGGCTCCTCGGCGCCATCCCCGGACTGCTCGCCTACGCCGGCGGAGCCCTGACCGCCGGTGCGCTCGCCGCCTACCTGCTGTCCCGCCGGATCCAGCGGCAGACCCGCGACCTCGCGTTCTCCGACATCGCCGGTCTCCTCGCGGAACGCGAGGCCATGCTGCACTCCATCCGCGAGGGCGTGATCGCCCTCGACGGCGACGACCGCGTACGGCTCGTCAACGACGAGGCCGCCCGGCTCCTGGGGCTCTCCCCGGACACCGCCCGCACCCTCGCCGGGCGCCCGCTCGACGAACTCCTCGGCCCGGGCCGCACCAGCGACATCCTCGCCGGCCGCGTCACCGGACGCGACCTGCTCACCGTCCAGGGCCCGCGGGTCCTGGTCGCCAACCGGATGCCGACCGCCGACGGCGGCGCCGTCGCCACCCTGCGTGACCGTACCGAGGTGGAGCACCTGAGCCGCGAGCTGGACTCCACGAAGGGCCTGATCGATGCCCTGCGCGCCCAGGACCACGAGCACGCCAACCGCCTCCACACCCTCCTCGGCCTGCTCGAACTGGGCCTGCACGAGGAGGCCGTCGCCTTCGTGAACGAGGTCGCGGGAGTGCACCGCAGCACCGCCGAGCAGGTCACCGAGAAGGTCCACGACCCCCTGCTGGCCGCCCTGCTGGTCGGCAAGGCCACCGTCGCCGCGGAACGGGGCGTCCCGCTGCGGCTGGCCCCGACCGCCTTCCTCCCCGACCGCCTGGTGGACCCGGGAGGCCTCGTCACGATCCTCGGCAATCTGGTGGACAACGCCCTGGACGCAACGGCGGGCTCGGCCGCGCCCATGGTGGAGGTCGACCTCCGTGCCGAGGGCCGCACCGCCGTGCTGCGGGTGCGCGACAGTGGCCCGGGCGTCCCCGCCGGACGCCACGAGGAGATCTTCACCGAGGGCTGGTCGACCAAGCAGCCCGAGGCCCACCGCGAACGCGGCCTCGGACTCGCCCTCGTACGCCGCCTCGCGGAGCGGCAGGGCGGCAGCGCGCGGGCCGGGGAAGCCTCGGACGGAGGGGCGGAGTTCTCCGTCGTGCTCCCGGAGGCCCTGCGATGAACGGGACCCCGAGCGGTGAGCTGGCCGTACTGGTCGTCGACGACGACGTGCGTGTCGCCCGGATCAACGAGGCGTACGTGGCCAAGGTTCCCGGGTTCCGCGTGGCCGGCCGGGCCCACTCGGCGGCCGAGGCACTGGAGTTCCTCACCACCCGGCCCGTGGACCTGGTCCTCCTGGACCACTACCTGCCGGACGAGAACGGCCTCGACCTGGTGCGCCGCATGCGCCAGCTGGGCCACCACACGGACGTGATCATGGTCACGGCCGCCCGGGACCTGGCCACCGTCCAGGCGGCCATGCGGCTCGGCGCCCTCCAGTACCTGGTCAAGCCGTTCGCCTTCACCGGACTGCGCGCCAGGCTGGAGGCCTACGCCGCCCTGCGCCGCTCCCTCTCCGGCGATGGCGAGGCCGAGCAGGACGAAGTGGACCGGATCTTCGGCGCCCTGGCCGCGGCCGGCACCCCGAACGAGCTCCCCAAGGGCCACTCCCCCACCACCGCCGAGCTGGTGCGCCAGGTCCTGCGCACCGCCGAAGGCCCCCTGTCCACCCAGCAGGTCGCCGACCGCGCCGGCATCAGCCGGCAGACCGCCCAGCGCTACCTGAAGCTCCTGGACCGCGCCGGCCGCGTCACCCTGGCCCTGCGCTACGGCGAGACCGGCCGCCCGGAACACCGCTACGCGTGGGTCCCCTCGGCGGGCCCCTGAGGACTCACACCGCGCCGGCCCCCGTCAGGGAGCGGACCTCCGTCTCCGCGTGCCGGCGCTCGTCCGGCTCCTCGGCCGAGGTGACCGTCCCCAGCCAGCCCGCGAGGAACCCGAGCGGGATGGAGACGATCCCCGGGTTCTGCAGCGGGAAGTACTGGAAGTCGACACCGGGGAAGAGCGATTCGGGGCTCCCCGAGACCACGGGCGACAGGACGACCAGCAGCACCGCCGGGACCAGCCCCCCGTACACCGACCAGACCGCCCCGCGCGTGGTGAACCCCCGCCAGAACAGCGAGTACAGCAGCACCGGCAGGTTCGCCGAGGCCGCCACCGCGAAGGCCAGCCCCACCAGGAAGGCGACGTTCAGGTCCTGGGCGACCAGCCCGAGGCCGATCGCCACCGCCCCGATCCCCACGGCCGCGACGCGCGCCACGGCGACCTCGCTGCGCTGCCGGGCGTGCCGCCGCTTGAGGGAGGCGTAGAGGTCGTGCGCGACGGAGGCGGACGAGGCGAGGGTGATCCCGGCGACCACGGCGAGGATGGTCGCGAAGGCGATGGCGGCCACGAACGCGAACAGCACCGCGCCCCCGGTCGATTCCGCGCCCCCGCCGAGGAAGGCCGCCAGCAGCGGTACGGCCGTGTTCCCGGAGGCGTTGGAGGCCCGCACCAGGTCCGGCCCGAGCAGCGCCGCGGCCCCGAAGCCCAGCACGATGGTCATCAGGTAGAAGCCGCCGATCAGCGCGATCGCCCAGACGACGGACCGGCGGGCCGCCCGCGCCGTGGGCACGGTGTAGAAGCGGGACAGGATGTGCGGCAGCCCCGCGGTGCCCAGGACCAGGGCGAGCCCGAGGCTCATGAAGTCGACGCGGGCGGTCCAGTCGCCCCCGTACCGGAGACCGGGGCCCAGGAAGCGGGCGCCGTACCCGCTGCGATCGGCGGCGCTGGTGAGCAGCTGGCCGAAGTTCCCGTGGAAGCGCAGCAGGACCAGCACGGTCAGGGTGATCGCCCCGCCCATCAGGAGGACGGCCTTCACGATCTGGATCCAGGTGGTGGCCCGCATCCCGCCGAAGGACACGTAGACCACCATCAGGGCGCCCACGCCGATCACGGTCAACGTCCGCGCCGCGGCGCCCGAGCCGCCGAGCAGCAGGCCCACCAGGCTGCCCGCCCCGACCATCTGCGCGACCAGGTAGAGCACCGAGACCACGACGGAGGAGATCCCGGCGGCGATCCGTACGGGCCGCTCGCTCATCCGGGCCGCGACCACGTCCGCGAGGGTGAAGCGGCCGCAGTTGCGCACCAGCTCGGCGACCAGGAAGAGGACCAGGAGCCAGGCCACGAGGAAGCCGACGGAGTACAGCAGGCCGTCGTACCCGAACAGGGCGATCAGGCCGGAGATCCCGAGGAAGGAGGCGGCGGACATGTAGTCGCCGGCGATGGCGAAACCGTTCTCCATGGGGGAGAAGAGTCGCCCGCCCGCGTAGAACTCCTCGGCCGAGCCGCGCCGGTTGCGGCCGACACAGGTGGTGATGCCGAGGGTGACGGCGATGAAGACGCTGAACAGGATCAGCGCGAGGGTCTGGTGCTCGCTGTTCACCGGCCCTCCTCCCGGGCCCCGGTCCGCTCCTGGTCGCGTTCCTGCTCGAAGACCGTCCAGCGCAGGTCCAGTGCGGCCCGGTCCCGCCTGAGGCGGGCGTGGCGGGCGTAGGCCCAGGTCAGCAGGAAGGTGCTCAGGAACTGCCCGAGCCCCGCGAGCAGGGCCACGTTCACCGGGCCGAAGACGGGCCGGGCCATCAGCCCGGGGGCCGTGGTGGCGGCGACCACGTAGGCGACGTACCAGAGGAAGAACCCGGCGGTCGCGGGGACGACGAACCTGCGATAGCGGCCGCGGACCTCCTGGAAGGCGGCGCTCCGCTGCACTTCGAGGTAGATGTCGGATGCGCCGGACGCGGTCCGGCCCCCGGCGTCCGGGCGGGGCGGGACCGTTTCCCCACCCTCGCCCCAGCCCACGGCCAGGGCGTCGTACCAGGGGTCGTCCAGCCGGATCGTTCCGGCATCACGACCGTCGTGCTTGTCCACCGAACTCTCCTTGTCCGCCGCCGCATTGGCCGCGTGCCCACAAGGATGTGCTCGATGGTCGTTTTCAGGACTGATGTCCGGCGCTCTTCACTCCTTCAGGTGATGGAGGGAAGAGCGCCGGCGTGCCGGAGCCGTGTCCGGGTCAGGCGTCGATGCGCGAGCGGTCGAGAGTCGCCGCCGAGCTGGTGATGAACTCCTTGCGCGGGGCGACCTCGTTGCCCATGAGCAGGTCGAAGACCTGCTCGGCGGAGTCCAGGTCGCCGATGTTGATCCGGCGCAGGGTGCGGAAGCGGGGATCCATGGTGGTCTCCGCCAGCTGGTCCGCGTCCATCTCGCCGAGGCCCTTGTAGCGCTGGATGGTGTCCTTGTACCGGATGTTCTTGCGCTGGTACTCCAGCAGGGTCTGGCGCAGCTCGTTGTCCGAGTACGTGTACACGTACTTGTCCTGGCCCCGCTTGGGCTGCACCAGCTCGATGCGGTGCAGCGGCGGGACGGCCGCGAAGACCCGGCCCGCCTCGACCATGGGCCGCATGTACCGCTGGAAAAGCGTCAGCAGCAGGCAGCGGATGTGCGCGCCGTCCACATCGGCGTCGACGAGCAGGACGATCTTGCCGTAGCGGGCGGCGTCGAGGTCGAAGGTACGACCCGAACCGGCCCCTATGACCTGGATGATCGCTCCGCACTCGGCGTTCTTGAGCATGTCCGAGACCGAGGACTTCTGGACGTTGAGGATCTTGCCCCGGATCGGCAGCAGGGCCTGGAACTCGGAGTTCCGGGCGAGCTTGGCCGTACCGAGGGCCGAGTCCCCCTCGACGATGAAGAGCTCGCTGCGGTCCACGTCGTCGCTGCGGCAGTCGGCCAGCTTGGCCGGCAGCGAGGAGGACTCCAGCGCGGTCTTGCGGCGCTGCGCCTCCTTGTGCTGGCGGGCCGCGATACGGGTCCGCGCGGCTGCGACGATCTTCTCCATCACGGCACGGGCCTGCTGCTTGTCGTCGCGCTTGGTGGAGGTCAGGAAGGCCTTGAGCTCCTTGGCGACGACGGCGGCGACGATGCGCGTCGCGGCGGAGGTGCCGAGGACCTCCTTGGTCTGGCCCTCGAACTGCGGCTCGGCGAGGCGGACGGTGACGACGGCCGTCAGGCCCTCCATCGCGTCGTCCTTGACCACGTCGTCCTCGGCGACGCGCAGCAGCTTCGCCGAGCGCAGGACCTCGTTGACGGTCTTGGCGACCGAGCGCTCGAAGCCGGAGACGTGGGTACCGCCCTTGGGGGTGGCGATGATGTTCACGAAGGACTTGAGGTTGGTCTCGTACCCCGTGCCCCAGCGCAGGGCGATGTCCACGCCCAGCTCGCGGGTGACCTCGGTGGGGGTCATGTGGCCGCGGTCGTCGAGGACCGGGACGGTCTCCTTGAAGGTGCCCGTGCCGGTCAGGCGCAGCACGTCGCAGACGGCCTTGTCCTGGGCGAGGTACTCGCAGAACTCGCTGATGCCCCCGTCGAAGCGGAAGGTCTCCTCGGTCTTGCCGGCGCCGTCGATGGCCCGCTCGTCGCGGACCACGATGGTCAGGCCGGGGACGAGGAAGGCCGTCTGGCGGGCGCGCTGGTACAGCGTCTCCAGGCCGAGGCGGGCGTCCTTGAGGAAGATCTGCCGGTCCGCCCAGTAGCGGACCCGGGTGCCGGTGCGGCCCTTGGGGATCCGCTTGACCTTGCGCAGGCCGCCGGCCGGGTCGAAGGGGCTGTCGGGGCCCTGCTCGGTGAAGAACCCGGGGACGCCGCGGCGGAAGCTGACGGCGTGGGTGGAGCTGCCCCGGTCGACCTCGACGTCCAGGCGGGCCGAGAGGGCGTTGACCACGGAGGCGCCGACGCCGTGCAGACCGCCGGAGGCGGCGTACGAGCCGCCTCCGAACTTTCCGCCCGCGTGCAGCTTGGTCATGACGACCTCGACCCCGGACAGGCCGGTCTTGGGCTCGACGTCCACCGGGATGCCGCGGCCGTTGTCGCGGACCTCGACGGAGGCGTCCTCGTGGAGGATCACCTCGATGTGGTCGCAGTAGCCGCCCAGGGCCTCGTCGACGGAATTGTCGATGATCTCCCAGAGGCAGTGCATCAGGCCTCGGCTGTCGGTGGAGCCGATATACATGCCGGGGCGCTTGCGAACGGCCTCAAGGCCTTCGAGGACGAGCAGGTGCCGCGCGGTGTAGTTGGAACCGTCCCGGTCTGCTCCGGACAGCAGCGCGCTGGAAGGCACGGACGTGTCGGCGGTCACGCAGTTCGCTCCTCGCTGAATTTCTTTTCTGGCCCGGTCGGGCGCAGGGGTGGCTCGGCTGCCGGTCAGAGGGTACCGAGGCCTGGTAGAGCCGATGCAACGCCACCCTCGTCACTTCCTCAGCCTAGTGCAGATCCGCACGGGTGTTCGATCCCCCGTGAGGGTGAAGCAAACATCACGTTCCCTTCCAGGCATGAACCATTTAGGGTTCGGGCACGTCCTCATGCACAACCGGCACTCACGCCGGGGAGGACGGGAACTGCTACAAGCGAACGACTGACAACGCGAAACCGTAAAGCAACGCAATACGGCTCCTTCGCCGCCAACCGGCAGCAGCCGGCCAGCTTCGGAAGGAAGTTTCGAGGAAAAGCCGCGAGCGGGAACGTTTTCGGCCTGGTTGGATGTTGACCCTGGTACGACAGCTCGTCGAGCTAGAGAAGAGGCGACGTGACTACTGTTCTGACACCCGCGACCCCGCTGACGGCCGCTGACCGATGCGACCGTTGCGGCGCCCAGGCATATCTGCGCGTCGTCCTCCTGAGCGGTGGTGAACTGCTCTTCTGCGCCCATCACGGGCGTAAGTTCGAGCCGGAACTCAAGAAGATCGCCGCGGAAATACAGGATGAGACCGAGCGGCTCACGTCCGCTCCGGCCGCTAATGCTGCCGACACCGAGGACCGCTGACACAAGGCCTAACCTCGCATCCGACGAGCCAGGACCGGCCAGGCCGGTCGACGGGCGGCATCTCTGAGACCCAGGGACGCCGCCCGTCCTCATATCCGAGGCACTTCCCGGGCGTACGGGCCGCCCCGTACGCCCCCCACACCCCCGTGCGAGGCCGCACGGGCCTCCTGGAGCCCCTCCCGACACCCTGCGCGGCCTCCTACGCCCCGCCGGGCCGCGCGGCCCTCTCGGCGCCGCTCACGAATCCGACCAACGGGGCGATCCGGGTGTAGACGCCCGGACTGTCGGCGCGTCCGCAGCCGCGGCCCCACGACACCAGCCCGATCAGCCGCCCCCGGGCCACCAGCGGACCCCCGCTGTCCCCCTGGCAGGCGTCCTTGCCGCCGTCCCGGTCCCCGGCGCAGACCATGGAGTCCGCCCGGTACTGGCCGTCCGAGTCCCCCGGGTACGCCCGCCGGCAGACGTCGTCGGCCAGCACGGTCACCTGTGCCGCCCGCAGCCCGTACGCGTAGTCCCCGAAGCCGCTCGTGTCGCCCCAGCCGTACACGGCCGCGTCGGTGCCCGCGGCGTACGCGGGATGACCGTCCTCGGCCATGGGGAGCACGTACTGCGCCGGAACGGCCTCGGCCAGCTCCAGCACGGCCAGGTCCCCGGCATTGCTCCCGGGGTCGTAGGCCGGGTTCACCCGGGCGGCGCGCACCGCGATCTCGCGGCCCTCGTCGGCGCGCAGCTCCGTACGTCCGGTGATCACGCGGAAGTCGGTGACGGATTCGACCGTCCCGCCCAGCACCTGCCGGCCAAGGCAGTGGGCCGCGGTCACCACCGTGGTCGGGGCGACGACGACGCCCCCGCAGAACTGCCCGTCGCGGGTACCCCCGAACCGGTCACGGCTGGCGAGGGCCACGACCCACGGGCTGTCGGCCACGTTCACCGGCTTCCCGCCTATGACCACGCTGTCCGCGGCCACCCCGGGGGCCTGGGCCAGCGGCAGCACGGCCGCTCCCGCCACCAGGGTCAGCGCGCCCGCCAGAGCACGGGCAAAGGGACGACGCATGAGGCCTCCTGACTCTGAGTGTGCATGACTCCACCCAGAGTGGGTCGCCCCGTGGCCGGGCGCACCCGCGCGGCCACCGTCGTGGGCCCCCGCGCCCCCGGCCGGTGGAGATCCCGTACGGGGCCGCTCCGGATCCGCTCGACCGTCCGGTCCGGCCGGCCCGGGGCACACCCCCACCGGGCCCGGACCGGTCGCGTCGGGCCCCTCGGCCGTCCGGTCAGTCSAGGTAGTCGCGCAGSACCTGSGACCGGGACGGGTGGCGCAGCTTCGACATGGTCTTGGACTCGATCTGGCGGATSCGCTCRCGGGTGACCCCGTAGACCTTGCCGATCTCGTCGAGGGTCTTGGGCTGGCCGTCGGTCAGGCCGAACCGCATCGAGACCACGCCGGCCTCGCGCTCGCTCAGCGTGTCGAGGACCGAGTGCAGCTGCTCCTGCAGCAGCGTGAAGCTGACGGCGTCGGCGGGGACGACCGCCTCGGAGTCCTCGATGAGGTCACCGAACTCACTGTCGCCGTCCTCGCCGAGCGGGGTGTGCAGGGAGATCGGCTCGCGGCCGTACTTCTGGACCTCGATGACCTTCTCGGGGGTCATGTCGAGTTCCTTGGCCAGCTCCTCCGGGGTGGGCTCGCGGCCGAGGTCCTGGAGCATCTGGCGCTGCACGCGGGCGAGCTTGTTGATCACTTCGACCATGTGCACGGGGATGCGGATGGTGCGGGCCTGGTCGGCCATGGCGCGGGTGATCGCCTGCCGGATCCACCAGGTCGCGTACGTGGAGAACTTGTAGCCCTTGGTGTAGTCGAACTTCTCCACGGCGCGGATCAGACCCAGGTTGCCCTCCTGGATCAGGTCCAGGAAGAGCATGCCGCGGCCGGTGTAGCGCTTGGCCAGCGAGACCACGAGGCGGAGGTTGGCCTCCAGCAGGTGGTTCTTGGCGCGGCGGCCGTCCTCGGCGATGATCTCCAGCTCGCGCTTGAGCTTGGGCGCCAGCTTGTCGGAGTTGGCCAGCTTGTCTTCGGCGAACAGGCCCGCCTCGATGCGCTTGGCGAGCTCGACCTCCTGCTCGGCGTTGAGCAGCGGGACCTTGCCGATCTGCTTGAGGTAGTCCTTGACGGGGTCGGCGGTGGCGCCGGCCACGACGACCTGCTGGGCGGGGGCGTCGTCCTCGTCGTCCGAGATGACGAAGCCCTTGTTCTCCCCGCCCTCCTCTTCCTCATCGGCCTCGGCCTTGGGGGCGTCGGGGCCCTCGTCCGCGGTCTCCTCGCCGCCCTCGTCCGCGTCCTTCTTGGCGGCGGTCTTCTTCGCCGCCGTCTTCTTCGCCGCGGTCTTCTTCGCGGGGGCGGTCTTCTTCGCGGCCGTCTTCCGGGCGGCGGTCTTCTTCGCGACCGGTTCGGCCACGGGCTCTTCGGCGAGGGCGTCGGTGGTGTCCGGCTCCGCCGTTCCGGTGTCCGCGACGATGCCGGCCGCGGCCGGAGGGGCCGCCGTCTTCGCCGCGACGGTCTTGGTCGCCGTCCGCTTGGCGGGGCTCTTCGCCGCGACGCTCTTGCGGGGGGTGCGCTTGGGCGACTCCGCGGCACTGACCATCAGTGTCACACCCTCTTCCTCAAGGATCTGGTTGAGGCTGCGCAGAACATTCTTCCACTGGGTCGCAGGAATCTGGTCAGCCTCGAAGGCCCGACGCACGTCATCGCCGGCGATCTGCCCCTCGGCCTTGCCCCGCTCGATGAGCGCCATCACAGACTCGGAATCGGCGATCTCCGGCGGGAGCGTACGGGATGTGCTGGCCGACACGAACAACCTCTCGGAACGATGGGAACGGCTTCCGACCCCGGCCTGGTGCTGGACCGGAGCCGACGACCACCGACTGGGGATGGGCCGGGGGCGCGGGCAGGGGCCGGGGAGCTGCACAGCACCCCCAAGGGCTGCTGTCTTCCCTCCGTCGGCCATCACCTCTTACGTCATCGCGTGACGTCGCGGAGCGTTACGCCCAATCTTCGTGGCCCGAATCACATCCGGTTCCCGTCCGTGCCCGTCCCGTGGCCGTACGCACGCCTGCGGAGGCGCCGGAAAGGCCCCGCACGCCGGAATCGCCGGACCCGAAACGGGCCCGGCGACCGGTGTGCACCCCCGCGCCCCCCGCGCGTCGGCGCGTCAGTGCTCGCGCGGGGCGGGAACCACGCGCTCGACCTCCGGATGCACCGTCAGGAGCTGACGCATGGCGTTCTCGGCACCCGTCGCGTCACCGGCCGCGAGCGCCTCGACCATCCGCGCGTGGTGCGCGACGCCGGTCTCGCTGGGACGGTCGCAGGCGGTGACGGGACTGCCGGAGACCTGGAGGGCGGCGGAGACGATGCCCGACAGGTGCTCCAGCATGCGGTTGCCGGCGACCTGGATCAGCAGTCCGTGGAACTCGTTGTCGGCGCGCGCGAAGGTGATCGCGTCGCCCTGCCCGAGGGCGTGCCCCATGATCTCGACCATGTCGGCGAGCCGCTGCTGGACGTCCGGGCGGCCGTGGCCGGCCGCGAGGCGGGCGGCCAGCGGCTCGATGGTCCAGCGGAGCTCGTTGAGCTCGCGGCGCTGGTCGTCGCGCTGGGGTCCGAAGGCGCGCCACTCGATGATGTCGGGGTCGAGCAGGTTCCAGTCGGCGACGGGCCGGACGCGGGTGCCCACGTTGGGGCGGGCGCTGACGAGGCCCTTGGCCTCCAGGACCCGCAGGGATTCACGGACGACCGTGCGGGAGACCTCGAAGCGCTGGCCGATCTCCTCGGGGACCAGGGGCCGGTCCGCGCCGAGATCGCCCGAAACGATCATCTGGCCGAGCTGCTGGACGAGTTGGCCGTGCAGACCGCGCCCGCGGCTGCCTGCCGCCCGGCGGCCGACGCGGCTCAGCTCGACGTCGCCCCCGTCCCAGTGGGGCGGCCCGACCCGGTCGGACCCGGAGGCCTCCGGGTAGGGGTAGCGGTCGAGTTCGCCCGAGCCGGCGAGGCCGGTGTCGGCATGGCGGGCGGCGGTCATCATGGCGTGCGCAAGGGTACTCACGAATCCTTTGTCGGCCTCGCCTCCATCACCCTTGAGGTCTTTGGTGAAAAGCACACGAAAGGGTGATCGGTGCCACCTACGCAATTGACGACTTATCGTAAAGAACCGGGCCTTTTGCGGGGAGTTGCGGTCCGCTTCGGGTGATCCGGCCTGATCTGGACTTCTATGGTCCCGGCGAAGTCGCCTCCCGCACCGGAACGATCACCAACGGACCCGCCCGCGCAGTCCTGTGAACGCATAGGCGCACAACAGGACCATCAGCGACAACACCATTGCCGCGCCGACGGGTTGGACCATCACCCGAAGGGCCCCCAGCACGATCCGGTCCGCCTCCGGAGGCCACGACGACCAGGTCAGGCCGCGCAGGCGGGAGGCGATGCCGGTCACCGGGTACGCGGACGGCCCGTCGAGGACCTTGCGCACCAGCGGTACGACGGCCACCGGCATGGCGAGCACCGCCGCGAAGCCCACGGACGCGGCGCGGAACACCCCGGAGGCGAGGACCCCGGCCCAGGCGCAGCCGACGAGCAGCCCGGCCCAACTCGCCGCGGGGGAGACCCATTCCGCCGGCGGGCTCAGCGGCCCGGCGCCGCCGAAGACGAACCGGAGCACCGCGGTGTCGGCGGCGACCGTGAGCGCGCCGAGGGCCAGGGCGAGGGCCGCGCAGACGGCGAGTTTGGCGGCGAGCAGCCCCAGCCGCCGGGGCACGGTGCCCCGGTCGGCGGCGAGGGCCGGGTAGCGGTACTCCTCGCCGAAGGCCAGGGAGCCGAGCAGCCCGGCCCCGAGCGCGGCGGGCGGCAGCGGGAAGAGCTCCGGCCAGGCGGCGAGCAGTCGGCTCCGGGGGGTGTGGCCCGCGCGTGCCAGTACCAGGGAGGTGAGCACGGAGACGGTGACGACGAGGGCGGCGGTCAGCAGCGGGGCGGCCGTGCCGAACACCCGGCGGAGCTCGTAGCGCAGCGGCCACAGCGGGCCGCCCACCCGCCGTACCCGCCGCAGGCCGGAGGAGCCCTGCCCGGAACGGGCATGCCGCCGCCCACCGCCCCCACGCGGGCCGGGGTACTCGGACACCTCGGGGTCGCCGGCCACCTCGGCATCGACGACCGCGGCGGGGAGCCGGTCCGGGACCGGAGCCGCGGCCGGGCCCTGTCCCGCGGGCCGGGCCGGTTCCGGGGGCGGACCCTGGTCCGGTGCCGCCTCCCGGGCAGGGGGCGCGGCGCGGACGGCGGTCACACCGGGTTCGGCCCCGGGACCGGATCCCGCACCGGGGTCCGTGGATACCGGCCCGGTGAGGAGCACGGCACGGGGGTCCGGGCGGGGGCCCCCGTGAACCGGGGCCTCCGCTCCGGCCACGAGGCCCGCCACGGAGCCCGGCACGGGGCCCGGCACGGAGCCCGGCACCTGTCGGCCCTGTGCCTCAGCCCGAGCCTCAGCCCGAGCCTCCGCGCGCGCCTCCGCCCGGACGTCCACCCGGACCGTGCTCCCGCCGCGGGTCCGGGCCTGCGGTACCGGCGGGACGGGCGCACCCGCGTCCCCGGTCTCGTCCGCGAGTTGATGGACGAGCACTCCGTGCCTGAACGCCGCCTCGCCGATCTCGGCGCAGTTGCTGCCGTACACCGACAGGCGGCTGCCGCTCTCCTCGACGATCTCCACCACCCTGTGGGCGGAGCGGGCCTCACGGCCCAGTACGTCGGCGAGCCGGGCGGCGTGCGGGGTCCGCACGGCGACCCGCGGTCGCAGCCGGGTGCGGGCGAAGTCCGCGGCGTCCTGGTCCGCGACGAGGCGGCCCGAGGCGATGGACACGACCCGGTCGGCGTACCGGGCCGCCTCCTTCGCGTCGTCGGTGGTGAAGAGCACCGCCCCGCCGAGGGAGGCGTGACCGCGCAGCAGCCCGTGGAGCCAGGCCCGCTCACGGGAGTGCAGCCCGGCGGCGGGTTCGTCGAGGAGCAGGGTGCAGGGGTCGGCGAGCAGCGCTGCGGCGAGGGCGACACGACGCTCCATGCCGGCCGAGAGCGACCCGAGCCTCTGGTCGCGCAGGCCGCCGATGCCGACGACCTCCATCAGGGTGTCCGCGCGGGACGCGGGGACCCCGACGGCGGCACTGAGCATCCGCAGTTGGTTGCGGACCGTCCTCGACGGGTGCCCGGGAACGTCTCCGAGGAGTACGCCGACCTCGCGGCCCGGATGCGGGATCCGGTGCAGCGGGCGGCCGCGAAAGTAGGTGACGCCCCGGCCCGGTTCCAGTTCGAGCATGAGCCGCAGCGCGGTGGTCTTGCCTGAACCCGGCTCGCCGAGCAGGGCGGTCACGCACCGCGGGCGGGCCTCGAAGGTGAGGTCGTTCACGACGGGCGGGAGTTCTCGACGGGGTGTGCTGGTGAGTCCGATGGCCTGGAGCATCGCTTCTCTCGCGGGGGGTGAGACCGCTCTGCGGCAGGATGAGTACCGCAAGCAAGATAACGCGATATGTCCGATTTTCTATGTAACCGGCCCGTGCCGGTGCCGCGATTGCCGCCCGGGGCCGCCCGTGCGGACGGCAGAGGCCTCCCAGGGGAGGATCAGACTTCCGGCCGCAGCATCGGCGGGTTGAGCAGGGTCGCCCCGCCCGCCCTGAACAACTGGGCCGGCCGACCGCCCTGACGGGTCGTCGTCCCTCCGGCCGGCACCAGGAACCCGGGGGTGCCGGTGACCTTGCGGTGGAAGTTGCGGGGGTCCAGCGCCACCCCCCACACCGCCTCGTACACCCGGCGCAGCTCTCCGACGGTGAACTCCGGCGGGCAGAAGGCGGTGGCCAGGGAGGAGTACTCGATCTTCGAGCGGGCCCGCTCCACACCGTCGGCGAGGATCCGCGCGTGGTCGAAGGCCAGCCCGGTGGAGGCCTGGTCGGCGCCCTCCAGCAGTTCGTCGACGGGCGCCCAGCGGGCGCCGTTGGCGTCCCCGCCGGCCCGGGGCGCCGGCAGGTCGGGGGCGAGGACCAGGTGTGCCACGCTGACGACCCGCATCCGGGGGTCGCGCTGCGGGTCCCCGTAGGTGGCGAGCTGTTCGAGATGGGCGCCGTTGTCCACGCCGGGCGCGGCCGGGTCGTGCGCGCACAGGCCCGTCTCCTCGGCGAGTTCCCTGGCAGCGGCCGCCCCCAGGTCCTCGTCCCCGCGGACGAATCCGCCGGGYAGCGCCCAGCGGCCCTGGAACGGCTGCTCACCCCGTCGGACGACCAACGCGCAGAGCGCGTGGCGCCGCACGGTGAGCACGACCAGGTCGACGGTGACGGCGAAGGGCGGAAAGGCCGACGGGTCGTAGGGCGACATGCCGCGATCATAGTCGTCTGCCTGACGATAAACAGAGCTTTGGTGATCCCGGAGACGGTGATCTGGAACCCAGACCGGATCTTCGCGACCACCCCGGACGGTCGCGCGGGGCTAGCCCCGCAGTTGGAGCCCATCGGCCGCCTCCTCCACCATGCCGACGCCGAGGCGGCTGATCCGGACGGCGAACGGTTCCTCCGACACCCTCAGGCCGGAGAGGCGCAGTGCGCCGAGGGGAGCGCCCGCCCGTGGAGTGACGGCGACGGTAGCCGCCGGGGCGTCCGGGCGGATGCCCGCGAGCGCGGTGAGGGCGTGGATCCCCGCGGCGGCGGCCACCGCCGCGGGCCTGCAGGCCGCGGGGTGCGGGAGCGGGGCGCTGCCGGCCGTGCGCTGCTCGGCCGCGTACATCTCGGGCAGGCGGTACCCGAAGGACTCCGCCGCGTCGAGCAGCCCCCGCAGCAACCCCGCGGCCTCCTTGTCGAAGCCGGCCTGGGCGAGCCCGGCCACGGCGAGGGCGCTCTCGTGGGCCCTGACCGCTCCGGACCGGTGCCCGAAGGGGTTGTGTCCCGGTTCGCGCGCGGCCATGCTGCGCAGCCCCCATCCGGAATCCATGGCCGGGGCTCCGAGCAACCGGGCGAGGTGTTCGGTCCGGACGGGATCCAGCAGGCCGGGTGCGAACTCCCCGCCGCCCAGCAGGCCGGTGTCCAGCAGGTGCGCGGCGGCCCCGGTCAGCCGGGGCAGCGGACGGCCGTCGGGGTGCAGTGCCGCGGCGGGGCGGCCTCCGTCCGGGCCGTCGATCCAGAACCGGTCCCGGAACCGGTCCCGCAGGGCGGCGGCCCACTCCCGCCATTCCGCGGCTCCGGGCCGTCCGCAGTCGGCGAGCAGATCGGCGCCGAGCAACGCGGCGCGGTGCGCGTGGGCCTGGGTCTCGCAGCGCCGCGGCCCGGGATCGGGGTCGGCCAGGAAGCCGTCCTCTCCGAGCGCGCCGCGCAGCCAGCCCAGGCAGCGCTCCGCGGCGGGCAGCAGCCGGGCCACTTCCTCCTCCGGCAGCCCCCATCTGCGCGCTTCGGCGAGCACCGCCGGGAAGCCGAGGGTCGCCTCGGTGCCGGTGCACCCCGGCGGGAGCTGCGGTCCGGCGGCGCGCAGCGGTCCCGGGAGCTTCCCCGCTTCCGGGCCACGGCCCCCGGTCTGGCTCCGGGCCAGGGTCCGCAGGGTGGCGGCGGCCAGCCCGGTACCGAGCGGGAGCGCCATCCGCGCGGCCCACAGCGACTCGGCGGGGGCCAGCCCGAGCCGCCAGGGCACTCCGGCCGCCGCGAAGGCGTCCGCGGGTGCCTCGGGGTCCCTCAGGAGCAGTGCGCGCAGGTCGTCGAGGCTGGTCCGGAACCAGGCGTCGGCCCTCGGGTCGTCCCCCTCGGCGCGAGCGGCGGAGAACGGGTTCGCGACCTGTCCGGCGGGAGCCCGGGTCGATCGGTCGCGCGTGGTCCGCAGTTCGATGCTGCGGGACTCCCCCGGTTCCAGGTCGAGCTGCCAGCGCAGCAGTCCGGCCGAGGCGAGGGCGTCGTCGGGGGCCGGTTCGGCGGTGGTGACGGCGAGGGCGTCGCCGGTGCTCCAGCGCAGTCCGGCGGCGTGCACCCCGGCGGCGAGTTCCGGTCCGGCCCGGCCGGCCGCCACGGCGGCGAGCTCGGCCAGGTCGGTGCCGAGGGAGACCTCCACGGGGAGGCGCAGCGGGCGGGCGGCGAAGCTGCGCAGGGTGATGCGCTCGGTGCCGTCGGCGTGGCGGACGCGCTCGACTCCGATGTCGGGGTCGGGGCCTGCCTCGATGCCGGTGCGGACGGTCGCGGTGAAGGAGGCCCGGTCGGCGGAGAGGCTGCGCGCTTGGACGGCGACCGGATCCCGACCGCCGACGCGCAGGACGCAGCGTGACAGCAGGCGCCGCCCCGCGCGGTAGATGCCGTCGATGCCCCGCCCGGTCAGCTGGCCGTGCTCGGGAGAGATGACCAGGCAGGGCGCGGCGACGCAGATGACGGCACCGTGCACCGGTGGCAGCTCGGGCCGGCGCGCGGGCCCCACAGCGGGCTGCCGCGGCGGGGGCGGTCCTGCCGGCCGTGCCTCCGGCTCGGGGCGGACGGGGGCATCGGCCTGTCGGTCCGTGGACCCCGCGGGCACCCGCTCCAGCACCGCCTCGACCGCCGGCCGACCGTAGGGCGGTCCGCCCGGCCCGATCCCGTAGCTCCTGGAGGGGGAATCGGGCCCGCCCTCGGTGGCCACTGCGGTGCGGTGCCCCGGGGCGGTGGGCGCAGGGGGCCCGGGCGGGTCGGTTTCAGGTACGGGGGGAGCCATGTGCCGCCTTCTCTGCGCTCCGGCCGGTTCCGCTGGGCGGTGGCGCGGCCGGGCGCCCACCTCCCCCCAGCTGAACGCCCTCACCCCCGCCCGGGTCACGGGCCCCGGTGGTGGCTGCCCGCACGGGGTGTCGCCCCGACGTCGTAATGCAGTGCCCGCCGCGCTCCAGAGGCGCCGTACGGGACCGTGGTCCTGATGCCGCCGTACGGGACTCCGGCCGCCGGGGCTTCGGCGCGGGCTCACTGGCCGCTCCCTTCGGGGCGGCGGGTCGGACGACGCCGCTTTCCGTCCCGGCGGCCGGGCGGACGGGTGGTGGCGGCGGAGCGCTTGCGGCGGGGTTCGCGGCGTCGGCGTTCCTCCCGCAGGCACTGCCGCAGCCCTTCGGGGTCGATGCCCTCGTTGCACGCGTGGTGGAGCAGTTGGGCGAAGCGGTACTCGGAGTCGGCCCGCAGGGCGAGCGTGAGGGCGATGCGTGCGGTCGGCTCGTCCCCGCCGGACCAGGAGACCCAGCCGGCCAGGGTGAGCGGCGCCGCCGCGTGTTCTCCGTACGCGCCGACGCAGCGCCGGGCCAGGGCCCGCCACAGGCGCAGGGCGGGGGCGGCTTCGTCCCCCTCCATCCACTCGGCGGCGATGTCGCGGATCTCGCGGTCCTGGAGGCCGAGGATCACGGCGGCGGCCTCGTCGTGCCCGAGGAGGGCGTCGTCCCAGTCGTCGGCGCGCGGACCGCCTTCGACGGGCGGCGCGAGGGTCAGGCGGCGCATCAGGGTCTTGGCGAGGGTGATGGTCTCCGCTCCGACCTCCTGGCGGGTGGCCCCGTCGAGGATCTTCGGGACGAGGGCGACGGCCGCCCGGTCGAGGGCCTCCTCCTGCTCCGCGGCCCCGGCTCCGGCAAGGGGCGTGAGCCGGCTTTCGATCTCCTTCAGCGAGCCCCGGACCTGGAGTCCGGCGAAGGTCGCCGCCGCGGCCATGACCGAGGTGCCCGGCGGGGCGAGCGGGTTGCCCTCGGCCGGGCAGCAGCCGGAGTCTTCACAGGTGTAGGACCAGTAGCGGCCGCCGGAGAGGCACAGGGCCTCCAGGACCGGCACGTCCAGGGCGCCGCAGGCGAGGCGCACCCGCTGGGCGAGCGGCCGCAGCCGGGTCATCACCCGCTGTCCGCTCTCCCCGGCCCCCGGGTCCTGGCACAGGAAGACCACGATGCCGTCCGGCTTGCCGCCGCGCCGCTCGCTGCCCCGCACGAGGCATTCGGCGACCTGCCGGGCGGTGTCCTCCCATTCGGCGGGCGTGGAGGGGATTCCGACGCGCAGACGTCCACCGAAGCGTCCGCCCTCGCCGTGCACGGCGACCATGACGAGGGAGTCGGTCGGATGGAATCCGAGCATGTAGGGCAGCGCGTCGGCCAGTTCGGCGGGGCTGCGTAAGGTGATCCGGGATGCCTCGGGGGTTCCGGAGGGGCTGATGGAGGGTCGGTCGGACTGACTGCGAGATTCGTGGTTCGTCGTCATGGCTCGACGGTCCCGTGTGCGGACCGATCGCGAAACCCCTGTGGATAACTCGTTTGAATATTCAACATCCACAGGTTGAGAGCGTCATTGGCGCGATGTCAGAACCATCGGGTTGCATGGGGGTATGAACGCAGACCTGAGGTCCTCCGCAGATTCCGTACTCGCCCGCCTCGTGGGCGACCCCACGGGCACCGCACGGCTGCGCGAGGACCAGTGGCGGGCGATCGAAGCCCTCGTCGCGCACAAGCGGCGGGCCCTGGTCGTCCAGCGCACGGGGTGGGGCAAATCCGCCGTGTACTTCGTGGCCACCTCCCTGCTGCGGGCGGGCGGCGCCGGACCCACCGTCATCGTCTCCCCGCTGCTCGCACTGATGCGCAATCAGGTCGAAGCCGCCGCCCGGGCCGGGATCCGCGCCCGCACCATCAACTCCGCCAATCCGGAGGAGTGGGAGGGCATCCAGGCCGAGGTCGCCGCGGGCGAGGTCGACGTCCTCCTGGTCAGCCCCGAACGCCTCAACAACCCCGACTTCCGCGACCAGGTGCTCCCCAAGCTCGCGGCCGCCACCGGCCTCCTGGTGGTCGACGAGGCCCACTGCATCTCCGACTGGGGGCACGACTTCCGCCCCGACTACCGCCGGCTGCGCACCATGCTGGCCGATCTCCCGCCGGGGGTCCCGGTCCTCGCGACGACCGCCACCGCCAACGCCCGGGTGACGGCGGACGTCGCCGAACAACTCGGCACCGGAGCCGGTACGGACGCCCTCGTACTGCGCGGCCCGCTGGACCGCGAGAGCCTGAGCCTGGCCGTGCTGTCCCTCCCCGACGCCGCTCACCGGCTCGCCTGGCTCGCCGACCACCTCACCGACCTGCCGGGCTCCGGAATCATCTACACGCTGACGGTGGCCGCCGCCGAGGAGGTCACCGCCTACCTCCGCCACCGCGGCCACACCGTCTCCTCATACACCGGAAAGACCGAGAACGCCGACCGCGAGCAGGCGGAGAACGACCTCCAAGCCAACCGCGTCAAGGCCCTCGTGGCCACCTCCGCCCTCGGGATGGGCTTCGACAAGCCCGACCTCGGCTTCGTCGTGCACCTGGGATCTCCCTCCTCCCCCATCGCCTACTACCAGCAGGTCGGCCGTGCGGGCCGCGGTGTGGAGCACGCCGAGGTGCTCCTGCTGCCCGGCCGCGAGGACGAGGCGATCTGGCAGTACTTCGCCTCCGTCGCCTTCCCGCCGGAGGAACAGGTCCGCCGCACTCTGGACGTCCTGGCCCAGGCGGGCCGCCCCCTGTCCCTGCCCGCCCTGGAACCGCTCGTCGACCTGCGCCGCACCCGCCTGGAGACGATGCTGAAGGTCCTCGACGTGGACGGCGCCGTACACCGCGTCAAGGGCGGCTGGACCTCCACCGGCGAACCGTGGGTGTACGACGCCGAGCGCTACGCCTGGGTCGCCCGGCAGAGGTCCGCCGAGCAGCAGGCGATGCGGGACTACGCCGCCTCCACCGACTGCCGGATGGAGTTCCTGCGCCGCCAGCTGGACGACGAGGAGGCCGCGCCCTGCGGCCGCTGCGACAACTGCGCGGGTGCCCGCTTCACCCCGGACGTCTCGGGCACCGCCCTGGACACCGCCCGCGGCGAACTGAGCCGCCCGGGAGTGGAACTGGAACCCCGCAAGATGTGGCCCACCGGGCTCGCCGCGGTCGGCGTCGACCTCAAGGGCCGGATCCCCGCCGGGGAACAGGCCTCGACCGGCCGGGCCCTGGGCAGGCTGTCCGACATCGGGTGGGGCAACCGGCTGCGCCCGATGCTGGCCCCGCAGACGGCCGACCAGCCGGTTCCGGACGATGTCGCCCAGGCCGTGGTCGCCGTACTCGCCGACTGGGCGCGCGGCCCCGGGGGTTGGGCCTCCGGCGCGGCGGACGCCCCCGCCCGGCCCGTGGGCGTGGTCGCGCTGCCCTCGCGGAGCCGCCCCCTGCTGGTCGGCTCCCTCGCCGCCCGGATTGCCGAGGTCGGACGGATCCCGCTGCTCGGGGCCCTGGAGTACACCGATCAGGCACCGGAGTTCGGGCTGCCGTCCTCGAACAGCGCCCAGCGGGTCCGGGGGCTCCACCAGGCCTTGACCGTCCCACAGGCCCTGGCGGCCAGCCTGTCCGAGGCATCGGGTCCGGTGTTCCTCGTCGACGACCGGGCGGAGAGCGGGTGGACCCTCGCGGTGGCCGCCCGGCTGCTCCGCCGGGCGGGTGCGAAGGGGGTGTTTCCGCTGGTGCTCGCGCTCCAGCCGTAGCCGAATGAGTCATCTCCGGCGTGGCGGGGCAAGGATATGAACGGCATACCGGCGAATTCCGGTCTGCGGCTCCAAATGCTCATTGCCCCACCCTCGCGCACCACGCGAGAATCGGAGTGCTCCCGCTCGGCTCGACGGCACTCTCCAGGGCCGCGCCGCGGCGCGCCCACAGTCCAGCCGTGCCCGCTCGCGGGCGTGTACCCGAAGGGAGGACCGTGACCTTCGGATTCGCCCCGACCTCGACCACGTCCCTGGCAACGGCGGCCGGCGGCGCCAGCCGTCACGGCCGGCTGCTCGAACCCGCCGAGTGGACGGCGGCCGGAATCCCCCTGCTCAGCAATCCGCGCGAGTTGGTCAGCGGGCTGCACTCCCGGCACAGCCCCGCGCCCTCCACCGCCGTCATCGCGGTCCTCGGCCCCGACGACCGGCTGGTGGCGAGCGCCTCCTTCGTCCAGCGGTCCGACTCGGCGGACGGCTGGGAGTACCGCAACGCCCTGTTGTCCCGGCTGCGCCGGGTCATCCCGCACGACCTGCGGCGGCGGACCCCGGCCAGGACGGCGGTGCTGATGTACTGCCGCGACGGCGACGAGCGGTGGACCGAGGAGGACGGCGCCTGGATGTGGGGCCTGCGGGACGCCTGCACCCTGCACGGACTGCGCTGCGGGGCCTACATCACGCTGACCCGAGGGGGCTGGCAGGTCCTGGGCGAAGGCCGCGGCGGGCGAAGCCCCGGTTCGGACACCAGACCCGGACACCTCGGATCGCTGGCGGCCGAGACGGCACCGCTGACCCTCAGCACCGCCGGCGGGGCGGCCGAGCCGCTGCGCCGTACCGCCGCCCGCTGAGCGGGCGGCCGGTCCCGGTAACCCGGTCGTTCCCGGCGACACGGCCGGTCCCGACGACCCTGCCGGTCCCGACGTCGGAACGCCCGGGCGCCGGGACCCTCATGACGCCTCGCCACACCGGGCCGGCCCACCTCCGCGCGCAGGGCGCAGAGCGGACCGGGTCTGCCGTAGCGCCCCGGCCTGCCCACGAACGGGCGTACGGCACCACCCGGCGCCGCGGGCCGGACCCGCGGTGCGCGCACGCTCCCGTCGGGTGGCGGCCGCGCGGGCAGCCGGGCAGGCCAGACGGCCGTAACCCCGGAAGAACGTGGGGCTGGTCAGGCCCAGGACTTCAGCGGGGCCGGCACCCGGCCCGCCCCGCCCCTCGCCCGCAGGGGATACAGGACGTCAGACGCCCGCACCCAGCACGGAGTTGATCTGCTGTGCGTCGCCGCACACGATCAGCAGGGCCCCGGCGCGCGTCAGCGCGACCGGCAACGCGGCGGCAATGGCACCGGCCGGTCCGCCGTTGGCCGCGAAGACCACGACGGGACGGCTCGCGGCACGCTGCACCTGCGCCGCGTCCGCGTAGAAGATGTCGTCCTTGGCGTCGTGCTGGGCCCAGTAGGAGGCCTCGCCGAAGGACAGCTCGTGCGCGGCCCACGGGTGCGGGTCGCCGGTGGTGAGCACCAGGATGTCGCCGGGCGCGCGCCCGGTGTCGAGCAGCAGGTCCACGGCCTCCTCGGCCGCGTCCAGCGCGCCCTCGGCGGAGGCCGGGATCAGCTGGACCTGGGGCACGGCCGCCGAGACGGACGGCGCGGTGGGGGCTGCGGGAACGGGTCCGGGGGTGGCCTGTGCCGCGCGCTGCGCGGGCGGGGCGGGCCGGACGGGACCGGGGCGCCCGGGCCGGGGAACGGCTGCGGGACGCGGACCAGGTACGGGGCGGGGGGTCTGCGCGGTGCGGCTCGCGGCCGGCGTGACGCGGGGACCCTGGGCACTCTCGTGAATCTGAGGCTCCTCGATGGCGGGGGTGAGAGGCATGAGTTGATATCTATCAAACACCGGTACGAAACGTACCGGTGGGTGGCACGTGGGTGCGATCAGAAATCGAAGCCGAGTTGGCCTCCGTTTTCCAGCTCCATCGATTCCTCGCTCCGGCGCACCTTCTTCAAGTGACGCCACTGGGGCAGCGCGTCGAGGTACGACCACGAGAGCCGGTGGTACACGGTGGGCCCCCGCACCTCAAGTGCGGCCCGGTGCACGGGCGAGGGATAGCCGGCGTTGGCGGCGAAGGCGAAATCCTCTATGCCGTCGCCCCGTTCACCCAGTTCGGCCATCATCCGGTCGCGCCGGACCTTGGCGATCACCGAGGCCGCGGCAACGGCGACGCAGGACTGATCGCCCTTGATCACCGTGCGAACCCGCCAGGGCGGGCCGAGATAGTCGTGCTTGCCGTCGAGGATCACCGCGTCGGGCCGCACCGGCAGGCCCTCCAGCGCGCGCACCGCCGCCAGCCGCAGGGCGGCGGTCATCCCCAGTTCGTCGATCTCCTCCGGGGAGGCGTGCCCCAGGGCGTGCGCGGTGACCCAGCCCTCCAGGACGTCGAGCAGCGCGTCGCGTCGCTTGGGGGTGAGCAGTTTGGAGTCGGTGAGCCCCGCGGGCGGCCGGCGCAGACCGGTGATCGCCGCGCAGACGGTGACGGGACCGGCCCAGGCTCCTCGTCCGACCTCGTCGACCCCGGCGATGACCCTGGCGCCGGTGGTTGCACGGAGGGAGCGCTCGACGGTGTGGGTGGGTGCTTCGTACGGCATGGCGCCAGCAAGGGTACGCCGCCCCGGGCCGCCTGCACACCCCGGCCTGCGGCAAGCCGGGCCGGACCGGACCCGCGGGGCCGGGCGCGCGCCCCCGGCGAGCCCGTGCGCACGCCCTCTCGCGGGCCCGCGCCGGACCTCAGCGCCGGAGCATCGGCACGATCAGCCCGTCGATCATCTCCGCGATTTCCGCGTCCGGCCATTCGCTCCCGCACAGCTTGGTCCGGTACATCAGCATCGCCGGAATCACATCGGTGATCAGCGGACTCGTGGCATCCGGTCGAACGTCTCCCCGCTTGATTCCGCGGTCCACCAGCTCGCGGATCAGCTGGTGCGCCGGCTCGTGCAGGCCGCCCCAGACGACCGCACGGAATCGGTCAGCATGGGCAGGGTCGCATTCGTGAAGCATCGCGCGAAGAGCTTCACCGGCCGGCGAACCCATGACGTCCCGCATCCGCACGCACAACCGGTACAGGTCCTCCCGCACCGATCCGTGGTCCGCGATCCCGCCCAGCTCGGGCAGGCCCTCGCGCAGCGCGTCGGCGACGAGGTCCGCCTTGGAGGACCAGCGCCGGTAGAGCGCCGCCTTCCCGGTGCGCGCCCCGGCCGCGACGCCCTCCATGGTGAGGGAGGCCCAGCCGGCCGTGCCGAGCTGCTCCAGCGCCGCGTCGAGGATCGCCCGTTCGAGCTCCGGTCCCCGCCTGCGCCCCGGCGCCACGCCCTGCGGCCGACCCGAACCCGTCATGCTCCATACCTCCGACCGACCCGCGCGGCTCGCACGGATTTCCCAACCTAGTGAACGCTTGCGTTCCCTACGGGGGGCCTCCTACCTTGGACCCGCAGTGAACGAATGCGTTCACTATTTCACTTCGGGGGGATCCACAGTGACAAGCACCAGACTCGACGCTCCGCGGATACCGGGGGCCGCCCGACGGCCCGGGCGTCCGGGGGTGGCACTCGCCGTCATCGCGGCCTGCCAGCTCATGGTCGTCCTCGACGCGACGATCGTGAACATCGCGCTCCCGCACATCCAGACCGCCCTCTCCTTCTCTACCACCGACCTCTCCTGGGTGATCAGCGCCTACACGCTGGCCTTCGGCGGCCTGCTGCTGCTCGGCGGCCGTGCGGGCGACATCCTGGGCCGCCGCCGCGTCTTCATGACCGGCATCCTGCTCTTCACCCTGGCGTCCCTGCTCGGCGGATTCGCCCAGGAGCCCTGGCAGCTGCTGGCCGCCCGCGCCCTCCAGGGCGTGGGCGGCGCCATCGCCTCGCCGACCGCGCTCGCCCTGATCACCACCACCTTCGCCGAGGGCCCCGACCGCAACCGCGCCTTCGGCGTCTTCGCCGCCGTCTCGGCGGGCGGCGGCGCGATCGGCCTGCTGGCCGGCGGCATGCTCACGGAATGGCTCGACTGGCGGTGGGTCCTCTTCGTCAACGTGCCGATCGGCGTACTCATCGCCGTCCTCGCGCCGCTCTTCATCAACGAGTCCGAGCGCCACCCCGGCCGCTTCGACGCCGCCGGCGCCTTCACCTCCACCGGAGGCATGACGGCGCTCGTCTACGGGTTCATCCGGGCTTCCGAGGAGGGCTGGCGGGACTCCCTGACCATCGGTTCCTTCATCGCCGCCCTCGTCCTGCTCGGCGCCTTCGTGGTGATCGAGTCGCGGGCCGCGGATCCGATCATCCCGCTCCGGATGTTCGCCGACCGCAACCGGGCCGGCACCTACGCGATCATGCTCGGACTGGCCGCCGCCATGTTCGGCATGTTCTTCTTCATCGTCCAGTTCGTACAGAACGTGCTGGACTTCTCACCGATCCGGTCCGGCATCGGCTTCCTGCCCGTGACCGCCGCCATCATCAGCGCCGCGGGCCTCTCCCAGCGCTTCCTTCCGCGCTTCGGACCCAAGCCGTTCATGGTCGCCGGGTCCGCGCTCACCGGAACCGGGCTCGCCTGGCTCAGCTTCATCCGGACCGACAGCTCGTACGTGTCCGGAGTGCTCGGCCCGATGCTGCTCTTCGGCTTCGGCATGGGCCTCAACTTCGTGACCCTGACCCTCACCGCCGTCTCCGGAGTGGCGCCGAAGGAGGCGGGCGCCGCCTCCGGGCTGCTCAACGCCAGCCAGCAAGTGGGCGGTTCGCTCGGCCTGTCCATCCTGGTCACCGTCTTCGGCACGGCAGGCCGCGAGGAGGCCGAGAAGCAGGTGCCGGCCTTCATGGCGCAGGCCGATCCGGCGCAGCTGGCCGCGTTCAAGGAGACCGGGCGGCTGCCCGACCCCTGGGGCGACCTCGTCCTCGCCCAGGGCATCTCCACCGCCTTCGCCGCCGCCGTGGTCATGGCGGGTCTGGCGCTGGCCACCGCGCTGCTGGTGATCCGGGTCCGCAAGAGCGACCTGGAAGCCCTCAACGGAGCTGTCGCCGAAGCCGGTCCGGCCGCCTGAGCACGCACGACCGTACGTACGAAAGCCCGGGCCGGGGGTCCACCCCCGCACCCGGGCCTTCGTACGTCGTCCGCGACGCCCCTCGACGGCACGCCCGCCGGTTCGGACCGCCGGTTCGGACCGCCGGTTCAGCCCGCCGACCCGGGCAGCCACTCCGGGAGGGGCTCTGTGCGGGCCAGCCAGGCCTGCGGCAGCGCCGCCTCGCCGCGCGCGCCGAGCACCCCGCCGACGATCGCGCAGGTGGTGTCCACGTCCCCGCCCACCTGCGCGGTGGTCCAGAACGCCCGCTCGTAGTCGTCGAGCGACCGCGCCGCCGACCACAGCGCGAACGGCACCGTGTCGTGGGCGCTGGTGCGCCGCCCGCAGCCGAGCACCGCGGCCACGGTGGTCGCGTCGCCGTAGTCCAGCATGTCCCGGGCCCGGCGCACGCCCGCGCCCACGGCACTGCGCGGCACCAGCGCGATGACCCCGTCCAGCAGTGCCTCGGCGGTCGGCGGGCCGGCCGGCGAGGCCGCCAGCGCGGCCGCGGCGGCCACGGCCATCGCCCCGCACACCGCCTCACGGTGCTGGTGGGTGGTGTAGGCGGAAATCTCCGCCTGGTGGGTGGCCTGCTCGGGGTCGTCCGCGTACCAGGCGCCCAGGGGCGCGATCCGCATGGCGGCGCCGTTGCCCCAGGAGCCTTGACCGTTGAACAGCTCGGCCGCCAGCGTGCGCCAGTCCTCGCCCTCCCGGACGAGACGCAGCATCCGGTTGACGGCGGGACCGTAGCCGCGGTCGAAGTCGTGGTGGTCCGCGAACGAGGCCGCCAGCGCGTCCTGGTCGATGCGCCCGTGCGCGGCAAGCACGGCCACCACCGAGCAGGCCATCTCGGTGTCGTCGGTCCACTGCCACGGCTCGCTGCCGGGCGGCAGCTCACGCCGCTTGAGCAGCGGGTAGTTCACGGGGACGAAGTACTGGGAGCCCAGGGCGTCCCCCAGGGCCAGGCCTCGGAGGCTGGACGTGGCGCGTGCGTAGCGCGTCTCGGGAGTGGAGTCAGCGGTCATCCCGCGCCACTTTAGCCGTCCAGGTCGTAAGGCTCGGGTGTGGTCCACCGCTCAAATGGGCGGTCCATCCGGTACCGGCCGTCCGGCCCCAGCATCAGTACCCGGAATTCGCCGTTCCCGGGGTTGGAGAGCGCCTCGAACTCGGCGACCGACCAGTGGAACCACCGCATGCAGAAGAGCCGCATCGTCAGCCCGTGCGTCACCAGCAGGACGTTCTCCGGGTGGTCGGCGGCCTCGAAGCTGCGGTAGAGGCTTTCCAGGAAGGAACCGACACGGTCGTAGACGTCCGCGCCCGACTCCCCCTGGGCGAACCGGTAGAAGAAGTGCCCGTAGGCGTCCCGGTACGCCTTCTGGAGCCGTACGTCGTCCCGGTCCTGCCAGTTGCCCCAGTCCTGCTCGCGCAGCCGGGGCTCCTCGCGCATGCGCACCCGGGCGGGGTCCAGCCGCAGTTCGCGGAAGGTCTGCAGAGTCCTGCGGTACGGCGAGACGTACGCGCTGATGTGCTCGTCCCCGAAGAGCGCGCGCAGCCGGATCCCGGCCGCGCCGGCCTGCTCGCGGCCGGACGGGGTGAGCCGCAGGGCGTGGTCGGGTTCCCGCTCGTACACCGTGTCGTCGACGTTCCCCTCCGATTCCCCGTGGCGGACAAGGACGATGCGCCGTGGTCGTACCATTCCACGACCCTATTCGGCCGCCGACCGGCACACGTCACGGGCACGCCGGTCGGGGCGTCGCTCGTCGTACGGTCATACCGTCCAGGCGGGTTCGAGGTCCACGACGTCCCCGGTGAGCGCCTCGACGTCGGCTTCGGTCTGGGCGCGCAGCGAGAGCCGCTCCACCCGTTCCTGCCGGTACTTGCCGTGCTCGGCCGCGGCGAGCCACATCGACAGGACGAGGAACTCCCGGCCTGGCGCCTCCCCGAAGAGGCCGCGGATCATTCCGGGGGAGCCCGCCATGGCCGGATTCCACACCTTCTCCTGCATGCGGGCGAAGTGTTCGTCACGGCCCTCCCGCACCCGGGTGTGGGCGACCCGGACCACGTCGGCGTCGCTGAAGCGCGGCTCGAAGCCGGTCTTCACGTCGAAGCGGTGGTCGAAGAGCGTGACCCGGGCGTCGGTGAAGGTGCCGTTCTGGGAGGCCGCGAGCCTGTCGTGCGAGCGGGCCATGAACGAGTCGTAGAAGGATCGGCTCTCCCAGAACGCGAAAACGTGAGCCACCCCCTGCCGGCCCCTGCTCCAGCCGCCGCCCTGCCCCCGGAATCCCGGTTCGCCGGGCAGCCCCGCCCATTTGCGCTGCCCACGCTCGAACCCGCGTCGGTCCGTCACCGTGCAGCGAATCCACTTGACCAGCACCGCGCCATCGTACGGGCCGGGCGGGGCCGGGGTCAGTCCCCGGAGCGGTGGATCCGCACCAGTTCCGCCGCATCCCGCTCGGACAGCCGAATGCCGAACTCCCGCTCCAGCAATGGGAGCAGGTCCTCCGTGGCCACGGACGCCCGCTCGGTCCGGCCGTCGGGGTACAGACGGGTCAGCTCCCGGCCCACGAGCGCGAGGCGGACGTCCTCGCCGGGGTACTGGACGATGGTCTGCCCCAGGAACGCGGAGCGGGGGTGCGAGGAGCTGTAGTGGTTGAGCACGACGTAGTCGACGGGGTGGTACCGCTGTGGGGAGAAGGCGTACAGGTCCCGCCAGACGTCCCCGCGCAGGGCCCGCAGCACGAGGAGGCCCTCCTCCTCGGCGTGCACGGCGTACGTCCACGCCCCCTGGCGCACCTCTGCGCCGGGGCGTGCGAGCGGCACGGGCTCACGCGGGCCCACGTAGCCGAATCCGGCGTCGCAGAGCCACGGTTCGCCCTCGACGGTGACGACGAGGACCGCGTGGGTCACCGGCAGCAGGGAGTCGCCCCGGGTGCGGTTGCGGGCGCCGCGCCCGGAGACCTCGAAGCCGATCCGCTCCAGAGCAGCGGCCAGCAGCGTGTTCTGCTCGTAGCAGTACCCGCCCCGGCGGGCGTGCACGAGCTTGTCCTCGATGGCCTTGACCTCCAGCGCGACGGGGCGGCCGAGCAGGACGTCCAGGCTCTCGAAGGGGATGGCGGCGGTGTGGGCACGGTGCACCGCGTACAACGTCTCCAGGTCCGGCCGGAGTTCCCGGAGCCGCACCCCGCTCCCGCCCTCGTCTCCGTGTGCAGCGCCGTCTCCCAGGCCGATCCCGATGCGCGCCAGGTACGCGTCCAGGTCCAGCTCGTCACCGTTCCACATGGCTCTCCCACTCCCCCACCGTGAAGTCCAGCTCCAGGGTCCGTGATCACCCGGCCCCGCACAATGATCGCGGCGTCCGCCACGCGGACCGGCCGGCTCAGCCCGAGGTCCAGCCCGGGATCGTCGGCAGCACCTGCTCGGCGACCCGCAGCAACGCGGCCTCGTCCGGGACCATGTCGTCCTGGCGCCAGACGACCAACTCGTAGGAGCCGCCGCCGTCCTTGGCGTCCCGGGCGACCAGCAGGTGGCGGGCGATCCCGCCGGGCCCCCCGCTGCCACCGCCGGCGCCGCCGAGATTGATCCGGAGGGCGATGGTGTGGTCGGAGTACAGGACGGCCGGATGCCCGAGGACCGTCTGCTCCCGCGCGGTGTCCCCCAGCAGCCCGGCCATGCCGGCGACGGGGAGCCGGTCGTACGAGGCGGTGACCTTCACCGAGTGGCTCTTGAGCGTGACGGTCGCCTGGGAGGAGGCGGTCCGGTCGCCGCCGGCGCCGGCCGTCCGGTCCCCGCTGCCCGAGGCGGTCTCCGCGCGTTCCCCGGGCGTTCCCAGGAGCACCGGGAGATCGGGACGGTTCAGCGCCTCGCACAACTGCGCCCCGGAGACGTACTCCGCCGGCAGGTCCTCCCGCGAGTGCGAGCACGTGGCGGGCCCCCGGTCGGTCGGCTGCCCGCCGGTCTCCCCCCACGCCCATGCCGCGCCGCCGATGCCGCCGACCAACACCACCGCCGCGACGGCCTGGGCCGCCGCGTTCATGCCCTTGCCCGGTCCGGGCACTGTGCCGCCCATGTCCCCACCCCTCCCCGTGCGCGTCCGATGCGCGCCGGGGGAGACTAACCGGTGATCGTTTCGAGGGGAAACGATATCCACCCCGGCCCACGCCCCCCCCCTGACCTGCGCCTGCGCCCTCCCCGGCGGCGCGCGGTCGGAGTCACCCCCACCACGGCCAGGCGTACCCCGATCCTCGGAGCCGCCGCACGGGAACGCCACGCGGCGTGACGGACACGGTGCCCGTCGGCCCACCAGGCGCGGGGTGCCTGTCCCGCGCGCTCCCACAACGCAGGAGAGGGTGCCGGCCCATGGCCGGCACCCTCTCTCAAGCGCGGATCAGCGCCCTCGGCGGCAGCTGCTCACTGGCGCGCCGGACGCGGTTCCGCTCCGTTTCAGCTGCAACCGCTGGTGGAGCCGCAGCCCTCGCAGATGTAGCAGGAGCCGGCGCGCTGCATCTTCGTACCGCAGGAGAAGCAGAGCGGGGCGTCGGCGGAGACGCCGAGCTGCATCTCGACCAATTCGGCGTTGGAGTGCGCCGTCTTCGGGGCCGGGACGGGGACGATCTCGACCGGCTTCGGGGCGGAAGCCGCCGGGACCGACGCGAGCGGCGCCGACTGGGCGAGGGCCTCGGTGTCGAGCTCCTCGTCCTCCAGCGGCTCGTAGGAGCCGGTGTCGAGGTGGCGCTGACGCTCCTCGGCGGAGTGGATGCCGAGGGCCGAGCGGGTCTCGAACGGCAGGAAGTCCAGCGCCACGCGACGGAAGATGTAGTCGACGATCGACTGCGCCATCCGCACGTCCGGGTCGTCCGTCATACCGGCCGGCTCGAAGCGCATGTTGGTGAACTTCGCGACGTACGTCTCCAGGGGGACGCCGTACTGCAGACCGACGGAGACGGCGATGGAGAAGGCGTCCATCATGCCCGCGAGGGTCGAACCCTGCTTGGACATCTTCAGGAAGACCTCACCCAGACCGTCGTCCGGGTAGGAGTTCGCCGTCATGTAGCCCTCGGCGCCACCGACCGTGAAGGAGGTGGTGATCCCCGGGCGGCCCTTGGGGAGGCGCTTGCGGACCGGGCGGTACTCGATGACCTTCTCGACCGCCGCGCGGATGGTCTCCTCGGCCTTCTCGGTGACCTCGGCCTTCTCCTCCTCCTTCTTCTTGGCGGAGAGGGGCTGGCCGACCTTGCAGTTGTCGCGGTAGATCGCGAGCGCCTTGACGCCCATCTTCCACGCCTCGAAGTAGATCTCCTCGATCTCCTCGACGGTCGCCGTCTCCGGCATGTTGACCGTCTTGGAGATCGCGCCGGAGATCCAGGGCTGGATCGCGGCCATCATGCGGACGTGGCCCATCGCGGAGATGGAACGCTCGCCCATGGCGCAGTCGAAGACCTCGTAGTGCTCGGTCTTCAGGCCCGGCGCGTCGACGACCACGCCGTGCTCGGCGATGTGCGCGACGATCGCCTCGATCTGCTCCTCCTGGTAGCCCAGGCGGCGCAGGGCCTGCGGGACGGTGCCGTTGACGATCTGCATCGAGCCGCCGCCGACGAGCTTCTTGAACTTGACCAGGGCCAGGTCCGGCTCGACACCGGTGGTGTCGCAGGACATCGCGAGACCGATGGTTCCGGTCGGCGCGAGGACGGAGGCCTGGGAGTTGCGGAAGCCGTTCTTCTCCCCGAGGCGCAGGACGTCCTGCCAGGCCTCGGTGGCCGCGGCCCAGATCACGTTGTCGAGGTCGTCGGTGCGCGGCGCGACGGCGTTGGCGTCGGCGTGCTGCTTCATGACGCGCTTGTGCGAGTCGGCGTTGCGGGCGTAACCGTCGTACGGGCCGACGATGGCGGCCAGCTCGGCGGAGCGCTTGTACGCGGTGCCGGTCATCAGCGAGGTGATCGAGGCGGCGAGGGTACGGCCGCCGTCGGAGTCGTACGCGTGGCCGGTCGCCATCAGGAGGGCGCCGAGGTTGGCGTAGCCGATGCCCAGCTGGCGGAAGGCGCGGGTGTTCTCTCCGATCTTCTGCGTCGGGAAGTCCGCGAAGCAGATGGAGATGTCCATCGCGGTGATGACCAGCTCGACGACCTTGGCGAAGCGCTCGGCGTCGAAGGACTGGTTGCCCTTGCCGTCGTCGTTCAGGAACTTCATCAGGTTGAGCGAGGCGAGGTTGCAGGACGTGTTGTCCAGGTGCATGTACTCGCTGCACGGGTTGGACGCGGTGATGCGGCCGGACTCGGGGCAGGTGTGCCAGTTGTTGATCACACCGTCGTACTGGATGCCCGGGTCGGCGCAGGCCCACGCGGCCTCGGCGAGCTTGCGGAAGAGCGCCTTGGCGTCGACCTTCTCGATGACCTCGCCGGTCATGCGGGCCCGGAGGCCGAACTCGGTGCCGTTCTCGACGGCCGTCATGAACTCGTCGTTCACGCGGACGGAGTTGTTGGCGTTCTGGTACTGGACGGACGTGATGTCGTCGCCGCCCAGGTCCATGTCGAAGCCCGCGTCGCGCAGGGCGCGGATCTTCTCCTCCTCCTTCACCTTGGTCTCGATGAAGGCCTCGACGTCCGGGTGGTCCACGTCCAGGACGACCATCTTGGCCGCGCGGCGGGTGGCGCCGCCCGACTTGATCGTTCCGGCGGACGCGTCGGCGCCGCGCATGAAGGAGACCGGACCGGAGGCGTTGCCGCCGGAGGAGAGGAGCTCCTTGGAGGAGCGGATGCGGGAGAGGTTCAGGCCGGCGCCGGAGCCGCCCTTGAAGATCATGCCCTCTTCCTTGTACCAGTCGAGGATCGACTCCATGGAGTCGTCGACGGCAAGGATGAAGCAGGCGGAGACCTGCTGCGGCTGGGGCGTGCCGACGTTGAACCACACCGGCGAGTTGAAGCTGAAGATCTGGTGCAGGAGGGCGTAGGTGAGCTCGTGCTCGAAGATCTCCACGTCGGCGGGGGACGCGAAGTAGTCGAAGTCCTCGCCGGCCTTCGTGTACGTCTTCACGATCCGGTCGATGAGCTGCTTCAGACCGGTCTCGCGCTGCGGGGTGCCGACCGCGCCGCGGAAGTACTTGCTGGTGACGATGTTGACCGCGTTCACCGACCAGAAGTCGGGGAACTCGACGCCACGCTGCTCGAAGTTGACCGAGCCGTCGCGCCAGTTGGTCATGACGACGTCACGGCGCTCCCAGCTCACCTCGTCGTACGGGTGCACGCCGGGGGTGGTGTGGATGCGCTCGATCCGAAGGCCGCTCTTGGCAGTCTTGGTCCCCTTGGCGCGGGAACCTCGTGCCGAGCCGCTCGCCGTCTCTGTCATGCCGCTTCCTCCCATATGCGGGCAAAAACGCCCTAAAGTGCCAGCGATATTCCGCGGCACGGTGCTGTGTGTCTTGTTCTGCGAATGTCGCCCCGCCGAGGCAGGCCGGACCGCGCCGGGGCGCGGCCCCGCCGGTCAGTCGGCGGCGGAGGCGGGCACGGGGACGACCGGAGCGGTCCCTCCGGGCTCGCACTCATGGGGGTGAGGCCGCGGCTCGCGCAGTTCCGCGATGGCGGTCTCGAAGTCTTCAAGGGTGTCGAACGCTTTGTAAACGGACGCGAAGCGCAGGTACGCGACCAGGTCGAGCTCCTGCAACGGGCCGAGTATGGCCAGACCCACGTCGTGGGTGGTCAGCTCGGCACTGCCGGTGGCGCGCACCGCCTCCTCGACCCGCTGGCCGAGCTTGGCGAGGGCGTCCTCGGTGACCGGCCGCCCCTGGCACGCCTTGCGGACGCCAGAGATGACCTTGGTGCGGCTGAAGGGTTCGGTCACTCCACTGCGCTTGATCACCATCAGGGAGGCCGTCTCCACCGTCGTGAAGCGACGGGAGCAGTCGGGGCACTGACGGCGCCGACGGATCGACGTCCCGTCGTCCGTGGTGCGGCTGTCTACGACGCGACTGTCGGGGTGCCTGCAGAAGGGGCAGTGCATGGTTCCCTCACCCTTCGTTTTGACACGGCTGAATCACCTCACGGAGCCCCTGAACGGCAGGGACCAGGCACTGCCGGGGGCTCGTGAAGCAGCCACAAGCATATGCGATGTCGGGACCCTCAGCGGACCGAGGACCACAACTTCTGGGTGGCGCCGCTCATCCAACCACTAGATCTTGGGTTGCGGCGGATTTGCGCCGCTCCGCGTGTCGCGGTGTCCGATGACCGGAGAAGGGGCCTCCCGCTGCCAGACTGGACGCGGGCCCGAGAGGTGGCGGTCCGACCGGGAAGGGTACCGTAAGCAGCAGACGCGGAGCCGAACCCGCGTTCGGGAAACCGGCCGGCGGGACACCCGTGCGACCGACCTCCGGGCCTATCGTCCATACACCCACCGATCTAGCCCAGGTGGGCGATCCGCGATTTTTCACTCGAACGTGTGTTTGGCGCAACCTTTCGAAAGCTACTACCGTTGTCCAGCTAGGGAGAACATTTCGAGAGGGGCCGACGTGACCACCACCGCAGACAGTGCCACCATCACTGCCCAGAACCGCTCCCAGAGCCGACTCGAGCCGGTGCATGCCATGAACGACGCAAGCCTCAACCCGGAGGCGGAGCCCGTACGCCCCGCACGCTCGCTGCCAGGGCGACCTCCAGGCATCCGCGCCGACAGCTCCGGGCTCACCGACCGGCAGCGGAGGGTCATCGAGGTCATCCGGGACTCGGTGCAGCGGCGCGGCTACCCGCCGTCGATGCGCGAGATCGGCCAGGCCGTGGGCCTCTCCAGCACCTCCTCCGTGGCACACCAGCTGATGGCCCTGGAGCGCAAGGGATTCCTGCGCCGCGACCCTCACCGTCCCCGCGCCTACGAGGTGCGCGGCTCGGACCAGCCGAGTTCGCAGCCCACCGACACCACCGGCAAGCCCGCCGCCTCCTACGTTCCCCTGGTCGGCCGGATTGCGGCCGGCGGCCCGATCCTCGCCGAGGAGTCGGTCGAGGACGTCTTCCCGCTCCCCCGCCAGCTCGTCGGCGACGGCGAACTGTTCGTCCTCAAGGTCGTCGGCGACTCGATGATCGAAGCCGCCATCTGTGACGGCGACTGGGTGACCGTCCGCCGCCAGCCCGTAGCGGAGAACGGCGACATCGTCGCCGCGATGCTCGACGGCGAGGCCACCGTCAAGCGCTTCCGGCGCGAAGACGGCCATGTCTGGCTGCTCCCGCACAATGCCGCCTACCAGCCGATCCCCGGCGACGAGGCCACCATCCTCGGCAAGGTCGTCGCGGTGCTGCGCCGGGTCTGAGACCCCGCCGCCCCTCAGCCAGCTCCGGGACCCACTGCGCCGGTCCCGGAGCTGTTCCATGCCCACGTACGGGTACGCGCGGTGCCGGCACGGAGACCGGGGCGGGCCGCCCGCCAGCCCGCCGCCGGCCACATCGCTTCGCGGGCTACTTCCCGTCGGCCTTGGCGGTGGCGTCGATCGCGGCCAGCGAGCGGCGGACCTGGTTGCGGTCCGTGGTGTACCAGAAGTCCGGCAGGGTGGCCCTCAGGAAGCTCCCGTAGCGGGCGGTGGCCAGCCGGGGGTCCAGCACCGCGACGACGCCCCGGTCGCCGGATGCGCGTACGAGCCGGCCCGCTCCCTGGGCCATGAGCAGGGCCGCGTGGGTGGCCGCGACCGCCATGAAGCCATTGCCCCCGTGCTCCTCCACCGACTTCTGGCGGGCGCTCATCAACGGGTCGTCGGGACGCGGGAACGGGATCCGGTCCATGATCACGAGCTGGCAGCTGGGTCCGGGGACGTCCACGCCCTGCCAGAGCGACAGCGTTCCGAACAGGCAGGTCTGCGGGTCGGCGGCGAAGGCCTTGATGAGCTCGCCCAGCGTCTCCTCGCCCTGGAGCAGGATCGGATTCTCCAGCCGACCGCGCAGCTCCTCGGCGGCCGCCTTGGCACCGCGCATCGAGGAGAAGAGACCGAGGGTACGACCGCCGGCCGCCTCGATGAGCTCCGCCAGCTCGTCCATCATGTCCCCGCGGGTGCCTTCGCGGCCCGGGGTGGCGAGGTGCTTGGCGACGTAGAGGATGCCCTGCTTGGGGTAATCGAACGGCGATCCGACGTCCAGGCCCCGCCACACGGGCACGTCGTCCCCCTCGACGCCCTCCGGGGAGAGGCCCAGGGAGGCCGCCACCCCGTTGAAGTCGCCGCCCAGCTTGAGGGTGGCGGAGGTGAGGACCACCGAGCGGTCCTCGAACAGCTTCTCGCGCAGCAGCCCGGACACCGAGAGCGGTGCGACCCGGAGGGTGGCGCCGAAGCGGTCGTGGCGCTCGTACCAGACGACGTCGTACTCGGAGCCGTTCATGATCCGCTCCGCCACGGTGTGGACGTTCTCGACCGCGGCCAGTGCCTGCTTGCGGACGGCGTCCTCGTCGTGGACGGACTTGTCGCGGGTGGCGCCGATCGCGGAGATCACGCTGCGGGCGGAGTCCCGCAGGGACATCAGCGCGTAGCCGAGGTCCTCGGGAATCTCCTCCAGGCGGCCCGGGAGCGCCAGCTCCATGACCCGCTCGAAGGTCTCGGAGGCGGTCTGGAGGGCGTCCGCCGTCTTCTCGTCGACCAGCTTGGCGGCACGCTTCACGGCCCGGTTGACCTGACCGGGGGTGAGTTCGCCGGTGGCCACCCCCGTCACGCGGGAGACCAGCTCGTGGGCCTCGTCCACGATCAGCACCTCGTGCTGCGGCAGGACGGGGGCACCCTCGATGGCGTCGATCGCGAGCAGCGCGTGGTTGGTGACGACCACGTCGGCCAGCTTGGCCCGCTCCCGGGCCGCCTCCGCGAAGCATTCGGCGCCGTACGCGCATTTCGTGGCGCCCAGGCATTCCCGGGAGGAGACGGAGATCTGGCTCCAGGCCTTGTCCGAGACGCCGGGCGTGAGGTCGTCGCGGTCGCCGGTCTCGGTCTCGTCCGCCCAGTCACGCAGGCGCAGCAGGTCCTGGCCGAGCTTGCTGGTGGGGGTGGCCGCCTCGAACTGGTCGAAGAGGCCCTCTTCCTCGTCCTGGGGCACCCCCTCGTGCAGGCGGTGCAGGCACAGGTAGTTCGACCGGCCCTTGAGCATGGCGAACTGCGGGCGCCGACGAAGCTGCGGATGGAGGGCCTCCACCGTGCGCGGCAGGTCGCGCTCGACGAGCTGGCGCTGCAGGGCCAGCGTCGCGGTGGCCACGACCACGCGCTCGCCGTGGGCGAGGGCCGGCACCAGGTAGCCGAGGGACTTGCCGGTGCCGGTGCCGGCCTGGATCAGCCGGTGGGAGTTGTCGTCGATCGCTTCGGCGACGGCTTCGGCCATGGCCACCTGGCCGGGCCGCTCCGTGCCGCCGACGGCGGAGACGGCGGCATGCAGCAGGTCGGGGAGGGAGGGCTTCGTCATAGCAGTGCCAACCCTACGGGGCGCCACCGACAGCGGACGCATCGATCATCACTCGCGGGTGGTGCAGGGGATTGGCGACCGTGCCGTGCGTGACGGCGTGCGGACGGTCGGGGCGGTCGCGGTAGCCGTCCTCGTGCAGTCGGTTCCGGTTGAGGCACAGCCGGTCGATCCGCTCGGTGAGCAGGTCGAACAGCTCGTAGCGGTCCTTGAACTCCGGGAAGCGGGCCTGGTGGCGCAGGATCTCCGCCCGCACGAGGGACCAGAAGTCGCTCTCCGGGAGGCCGAGCCGGTCCTCGCAGAGGGCGGAGAGATAGCGGAAGACGCCGACGAACAGTCCCGAGTGGATGAACTGGGTGAGGTAGCCGGGGGGCTCGGTGAGGAGGGCCGCCCTGACCTCGTCGGGCATGGAGGCGTGCTCCGGCAGCGGCTCGCTGCTGATGTTGATGTCGTCGACGAAGTCCTTGACCGCGAGGCGGACCGGTACGTCCTGCTCGTCGAAGATCACGATCGTGTTCTCGCCGTGCGGCGAGAACACGGTGCCGTAGCGGTAGAGGAAGTGCAGGAGCGGCGGCAGCAGGGCGGCTAAGAGGTGTTGCAGCCAGACGGTGGGTGTGAGTCCGGACCGGGCGACGAGTTCGGCGGTGAAGGCACGGCCGCGTGCGTCGACGTGCAGGAGCGAGGCGAGGGTGCGGGCGCGTTCGCCGGGGGCGAGGTGGCCGGTCAGGGGTTCGCGCCAGATCGCTCCGAGGAGTTCCTTGTACTGGTAGGGCACCTCGGGCAGCCGGTCGTAGACGGGGTGGCGGACGGTGACGGAGGCGACCTCGCCGAGCAGGACGACCCCGCACTCGCGGCTCAGGAAGGGGTCGGCGTCGCGGAGGGAGTGGATCCAGGCGGTGACGGCGGGGGCGGCGAGGGTGAGGTCGCTGGGCAGGCCGCGCCAGACCATCGTGTTGAAGACGGACAGCGGCAGTTTGACGCTGTGGCGGTCGGGGCGGGTGAGGTTCAGGAACGTACGGATGGACTGCTGCGGAAGCCGTGTGTCGAGGTCGGCGGGGAGCGGGACCAGTGCGCCCGAGGCGAGGGCGGGGGCGAAGAGGGGGAGCACGATCTCGTCCCACTGCCAGGGATGGACCGGGAGGTAGAGGTAGCCGCGGGGGTCGAGGCCCCGGTCGCGGAGGGCCTGGTCGAAGGCGGCGCGCGTGACCGGGTCCAGTTCGGCCGAGTACAGGCGTGCGGGGTCTTCGAGGCCGGCGGTGCCGCGGTACTCGGCGAGGGAGGTGTGGGCTGCCAGCCACGGCAGGCGCTGGCGGTTGCGGGCCTCGGGCGCCCAGGCCGCGGCGTCGGCGGCGGACCATCCGACCCGGCCCTTGTTCAGGACGAGCCACGGGTGGCCGGTCTGGTGGCCTTCGAGGTCGGCGTAGTCCAGGTCGGCGAGGACGTCGGCGGTGAGCGCGTGGTGGTCGAGGCGCGCGTCGGCGGCGAGGGTGGCGCTGAGCTCGTGGACGAGGTGGCCGAGGGTGGGGCCGTCGAGGCGCAGGAGGGTGCGGGCCCGGACGAGGAAGTCGTACGGGTCCCCGTAGGCGACCGGGGGCTGGGTGGAGGGGGGTGCCGGGGTGAGGGTGAGGGTGTCCGGTGTGACGTGCCAGCTTCCGTAGGCGCGGCGGCGGGCGCGGAAGCCGAGGGCGCTTCCGTCGTCGAGGGCCAGCGTCCAGGCGTCCCCGGCGGCGGCCGGGGCGGGGACGGGGCTCACGATCTCCTCGTACGCGAACTCGCCGATCATCTTGGCGAGCAGGCGGCGGGCGGCGAAGTCCCAGGTCGGGCGGTTGAGTTCGGGCGGTGTGCAGGGATGTTGCTGCGACGGTGGCAGGACGGGCTCGGCGGAGTCGGGGGCTGCGGGGAAATTCGGCACGAGACTCCTCGGGATCGGGAACTTTGCTGCGTGACGCAGAGTTTTCGAAGGGAGAGGCGTTGAACCACCGGACGCGGCGCGGCGATCGGGGAAGGACTGGTGGAGAAGGACGGTCGAAGAAGAACTGTCGAGGAAGGACGATCAGAGGAGATTGCGCAGCGACCGCTCCCGGATCATCAGGGCGGCGCGCTTCTCAGGGAGCTGGATTTCCGCGGAGTAGCGGAAACCGGCGGTCAGGAAGGCCGATACGGAGGGGGTGTTGCGGATGTCCGGTTCGGCGATGACGCGTGCGCAGCGGGGCCGGTGGTCGAAGACGAGGCCGGCGACGGCGCGCAGCAGTGTGGCGCCCAGACCACGACCGCGGTGGGCGCGGTCTCCGATGAGCAAGTGGATACCGGTGTCGTGGGGGCGCGCCCGGTAGTGGCGGGAGAGGGGGTCGAGATCGGCTCGGTAGATCTCCCAGTAGCTCATCGGCGTGCCGTCGAGGAGGCCGAGGCAGGGGATGCTGCGGCCGTCCGCGTCGAGCTGCGCCCGCAGGTGGGCGGCTGTGACGGTGGCGGGCCCGTCGAGCTCCCAGTAGGCGGCCACTTCGGGGTCGTTCATCCAGCCGGTCAGGAGTTCCACGTCGCGGTCGGGCCGTACGGGTTCGAGACGGAAGTCCCCGGCCGGGGTGGCTGCGGTGTCCCAGTCGGCGGGTGAGTCGAGGAGGTCCGCCTCGGCGAGCAGGGGCAGCAGTCGGGCGGTGAGCCGGTGTTCGGTGGGGCGGAGTTCGGTGGGGCGGAAAAGGCCGGGGCCGGTGGTGGATGCGGTCCCGGAGTGGGCGGTCGTGTCGGTGGAGGGCATCGGGGCTCTTCTCCGTGTCGGTGGGAGCGCGTCAGTCGTGGAGGGGGTTGGCGATGGTGACGTAGACGGACTGCGTTTCGACGGGGCCCACGAGCTCGTCGAGGCCGCCCAGGCGGGTGAGCAGGTTCGCCTTGCAGCGGAGGGTGGGTGAGTCCAGCAGCTGCGCGGGGAGCGGACCGAGGCCTGCGGCCTTGCCGAGGAAGCGGCGGAAGGCGGCGAGGAGTACGCGCTCGTCGGCCAGACGCTGGGATCCGAAGGCGCCGATGAGGCCGAGCACGTTGTTGATGCCGAGGTAGTAGGCGAAGCGTTCGTCGGTGACGGCGTCGTGGACGAAGGTGTCACTGGCTCTGCCGATACCGGGGAGCCTCTGTTCCAGTTCGGTGCGCCGGGAGTCCCGGAAGTAGTAGCCCTGGTTGTCGCGGAAGCGGCCGCCGACGGGCCAGCCGGCCCGGTCGAGAAGGACGAGGGTGTTCTGCTGATGTGCTTCGAGGGCGATGCCGGCGAGCGCGTCGAACGCGAGGACCGGCAGGACGACGTGGTCGAGGTAGCGCAGGAACCACTCGGCGGCCACGGCGGAGGTGGAGCGTCCGGTGGAGACGGAGAGCCGGGAGACGGTGTCGGCGAGCCGTGAGCGCATCGTGGTCCGCCCGGGCCACGGGCGGAGGGCGGTGAGTGCGGCGACGCAGACGGCGTCGTCGTCGGAGTGGAAGGGGTTGTGGCGCAGCAGGGCGTCGAGTCCGGGGACGGGGGTGCCGTCCGGGGAGTCGACGGCGACCCAGGCGGGGTCGCGGACGATGTCGAAGCCGGGATGGGCCGCCTGCCACTGCTCGGCGAGGCCGGTGCGCAGCAGCCGGTGCACCTCGACACCGCGGTGGAGTTCCTTGCGGAGGTTCTCGCGGCGGGAGTTGGTGATGCGCACGCCCAGGGAGAGCTTGAGCATCGCGGGGGCGCCCGGGCGGTGGACCGTGCGGACGGAGGAGGTGGGGTACCAGGGGGCGCCGTGGGGGCCCAGGTCGGTGAGGAGTCCCGCATCGCGCAGGGCGATGACGGCGGGGCGCTGGAGGAGGTCGCGGGCCTGCCAGGGGTGCAGGGGGAGGGGGGTGGTGCCGGCGGGGGTCGGGAGTCCTGGGGCGAGCCGGGTGAGGAGCTGGGCGGCGGAGACCGGGCGGCCCCGTTCGGTCCAGGCGGAGTCGGTGGCGAGGACGGTGGGTGCGACCGCGATCCAGTGCAGGGGGAAGGAGCCGTGCAGTTCGGGTGAGTAGTGGCGTACTTCGGCTTCGGAGAGTCCTTCGCGGCTCTTCGGGTCCGGCTGGAGGGGGTGACCGAGGAGGAGGGACTGTTCCGCGCTGAGGAAGCGGTCCCCTGTGATGGGGGCGGGGGCCTCGGGGCGTTGGCGCCGGTCGGCGATGAACTCGGCGGTGCGGCGCACCGAGTCGGCGACCCGGCCGACGAGGTCGGCCCCTCCACGGCCGGTTCCCTCGCGGGCGATGAGGGCGGCCAGGGTGACGGCGTCGACGGCGGGGGCGTGGGCGGGGGCGCCTTCGAGGCGGGCGGGTGCGAAGCGGTGCCAGCCCGCCGGGGACCAGTGGCGGACGGGGACGAGCAGGGCGGCGCCGGATGCGGGCAGGGGGATGCGGAGCAGGGTTCCGACGGGCCCGTCGGGGCGGGGGATGCGGCTCTCGCGGACCCAGCACCGCAGCAGGTTCTCCACCGTGGCGGCCTCGGCCGCGACGGCCGGGTCGGGGTGGTCGAGCAGGTCGGGCAGCACGGCCGGTTCGGGGCCGACGGGTCCCGTACCGCCGGGTCGGGGGCGCGGGGTGCCGTCGTTCTGCCGGGGCACGGTGCCCACGGGGGAGATCCCGGCGACCTGCCGGACCGGGCCCGGCTGCCCGGAAGGAGCGGCCGCCTCCGGCGCGGGCTCCTCCGGCCGGTCCGGGTCGGAGCCCGGCCCGGCGGCGATGACCGGGCGGTGGGCCGGGTCCTCCGGAAGCGCGGGGTCCTCCGGCCCGTGGCGCGCTGGAGCAGGTGGAGCAACGGCTTCCGGGCCCACCCCGAACACCGGACCTGCGGCGGCGGCCGGGTCCGGGGTGGCCGTCTGGGGGCAGTGGGGAAGTTCGGGCTCCCGGGTGTGTGCCGGGGTGGAGTCCGGACCGGTCGAAGCGAGCGGAGGCCTGGAGACAGGCTGGGCTGCCGGGACGCGGCCGGGAAGGGCGGATCCCGGAGCTGATCCGGCGGCCGAACCAAGCGGGGGGCGGGGGGTTGCCTGGCCCGTCGGCTGGTCCGCCGACAGGTCCGCGGGAGCACGGCCGGGAACCGCCGGCTCCGAGCCGGCGCCGTCAGGCAGGAGACGGGGGGCTTCGTACTCCCCGCGAACACCGGCAGGCCGGACGAACTCCAGGGGCGAGTAGGGCTCCGGACCGGCGCCGGCGGTCCTGAGGCCGGGGACTTCGCGGCCGGTCGGCACGCCGGCGGGAGAGGCGGCCGCCGGGGACGGGGCAGGGCCGAGCGCCTGATCCGCGGGAGCGGCTTGAGCCGTCGCCTCCCTCTCCGGGGTGCGGCCCGGGAGCTCCGGGCCCATGGGCGACCCGGGTACGGGGCCGACGGGGATGGTCAGGGCGCGGGGGGCCGACCGATCCGTCGGGGTCCGGCCGAAAGGCGCGGGCTCCGCGGCTGCGTGGGACTGCGGACCGGTGACTTCGGCCGGGGAAAGGGGTGCCGCCTGGTTCATCGGGGCGCTACCGGGAGGCACGGGCCCGGGGGGCGGACAGTGCTGCGGACCGGCAAGAGCAGCCGGAAGGAGGGGTGCCGCCGTCTGGTCCGTCGGGGCGCTCCCGGGACGGGTGGGCTCCGGCGGCGAGCAGTACTGCGGACCGGCAAGAGCAGCCGGGAGAAGGGGTGCCGCCGCCTGGTCCGTCGGGGCGCTCCCGGGACGGGTGGGCTCCGGCGGCGAGCAGTACTGCGGACCGGCAAGAGCAGCCGGGAGAAGGGGTGCCGCCGCCTGGTCCGTCGGGGCGCTCCCGGGACGGGTGGGCTCCAGGGCGGGGACTGCGGCCGAGAGAAGGGGTGCCGTCTGGTCCGTCGGCGCGTGGCCGCGAGGGGCGGGCTGCAGGGGGGCGTGGCGGTCCGGCCCGGTGATAGGCAGGGGGCGGGGGGCCGTCTGCGTTGAGGCAGGGCCCCCAGGTGTGGGGTCCGGGGCCGGTGTGGGCTTCGGGGTGCGGCCCTGGAACGTGGGCTCCGGGGGCGGACCGGGCACCGGATCGGCGGGGTTGGCGACGGGTGGGGAGGACGCCCGGCCCGTCGGAGCTGCGGCCGATGGCGAGGACGGCGTGGCCGTCTGATCCGACGGGGCGGGGGCCAACGGGGAAGACGTGGTCGTTGTCCGGTCTGACGGGACGGCGGCCGACGAGGAGGACGCGGTGGCCGTCCAGTCCGACAAGGCGGCGGCCGACGAGGAGGACGCGGTGGCCGTCCAGTCCGACAAGGCGGGGGCCGACGGGGAGGGCGCGGTGGCCGTCCAGTCCGACAAGGCGGGGGCCGACGGGGAGGACGGGGTGGCCGTCCAGTCCGACAAGGCGGGGGCCAATGGGGAGGACGGGGTGGCCGTCCGGGGCGTCGGGGCGGGGGTCGAGGGGGAGGCCTCGGTGGTTGTCCGGTCGGTTGGGGGGTGGGGGGCGGGGTCGGGCATCGGGGGTCCTTGGGGTGCGGGTCAGAGGGGCCGGCGGGCCGCGGCGGGGAGGGCGTCGGCCAGTCGGTCCAGGACGGCGGTGGCCTGCTCGTCGGTCAGGGTCAGCGGGGGCAGCAGGCGTACGACGCTGGAATCCCGGCCGCCGAGTTCGACGATCAGTCCGCGGTCCAGGCACTCCTGGCGGACGGCGGCGGCGAGGGCGGGGGCCGTGGCTCCGGTGTCGGGGTCGACGAGTTCGAGGCCGATCATCAGGCCGCGACCGCGGACGTCCCCGACGCAGGGCAGGTCGGCGGCAAGCCCCCGCAGGGCCGTGAGCATCCGCCCGCCGAGGACTGCGGCGCGCTCGGCGAGGCCGTTGCGGCGGACGTAGGCGAGCGTGGCTGTGCCCGCCGCCATGGCGAGCTGGTTACCGCGGAACGTTCCGGCATGGGCTCCGGGCGTCCAGACGTCCAGCTCCGCGCGGTAGACGATCACGGCGAGCGGCAGGCTGCCCCCGATCGCCTTGGACAGCACCATCACGTCGGGCACCACGCCCGCGTGGTCGACGCCCCAGAAGGCGCCGGTGCGGCCGACGCCGGTCTGCACCTCGTCGGCGATCAGCGGGATGCCCCGGACGGAGGTGATCTCCCGCATCCTGCGCAGCCAGGCGTCCGGGGCCGGGTGGACGCCGCCTTCGCCCTGGACGGGCTCGACGATCATGCCGGCGGGCAGGGGCACCCCGCTCTTGGGATCGTCCAGCAGGCTCTCGGTCCAACGGGCGCCGATCCGGGCGCCCTCGGGGCCGCCGACCCCGAAGGGGCATCGGTGGTCCTGCGGGTACGGGAGCCGGGTCACCCGTACGTCGGTGGCGCCGCCCGAGGCGTCCATGGCCCCGGAGGTCATGCCGTGGTAGGCCCCGGTGAAGGCCAGCAGCCCGGTGCGGCCGGTGGCGGCGCGGACCAGTTTCAGCGCGGCCTCGACGGCGTCCGTCCCGGCCGGGCCGCAGAACTGGACGCGGGCGTCGGCGGCCAGTTCCGCGGGCAGGTTCGCGAACAGCTCGGTGGTGAAGGCGTCCTTGACGGGGGTCGCCACGTCGAGCACGTGCAGCGGGGCCCCGGAGTCGAGGACCCCACGGATGGCTTCGAGGACAACGGGGTGGTTGTGCCCGAGGGCGAGGGTCCCCGCGCCGGAGAGGCAGTCGAGGTAGCGCCGCCCGTCGGCCCCCTCGATCGTCAGCCCCCGGGCGCGTACGGGGACGATGGGCAGCGAGCGGGCGTAGGTCCGGGCGGCGGACTCCCGCAGCGCCTGCCTGCGCAGGATGCCCTCGGCAGCGGCGGGCCCGCGGCTCCCCTGTGCCGGGACCAGTGGCGGCTCGGGCGGCGGTTCCGGCGGCGGATCCTGCGGCGGGACATGTGGAGAGGTTTGTGCGGATGTCCGTGCAGCTGTCTGCGGCGGGGTCTGTGCCACGGCTGCGGTCGGCTCGGTCAAGGCCACGACTGTCGGTCCTCCCGCACGGGTTGCTCTTCCGGATTGCGTCTCGAACACGAACGCTGCTGCCCCATCCCCCGTACGTACCAACGACGGTGACGGCGGCGGATCACGGGTCGGCGGAAGATCCTCTCCCCTCGGCACGACGGGAGAGGACGGAGGAACGGAACAGACGAGGACGGAGAGGGCATCCGTGCCTGACGTCCGGACGGGGCCCGGAGGCAGGAACCACCGACCCGGGAGGCACCGTCTTCCCTCACGGCGGCATAGTGGGGTGCTGCGATCCACCCGGACGACACCGCCTCAACACCTCGAAACACCAGGGGGACTTACGACATGCGACCGAACCGACCGGTCACCGCGATCCTGTGCGTGGCAGCGCTGGCGCTGACCGCCGCGGCGTGCGGGCCCGGCGACGGCGAGGCGGGCGGCGACGCCAAGCCGACCGTGGCCGCGCCCCCGCCGTCCGCCGCCACGGACGGGATCAAGATTCCGCAGGAGCTCAAGGACAGGCTCAAGCAGCACGGGTTCGACATGGAGAAGTGGAAGGGGGGCGCGTGGAAGAACTGGAAGAAGGAGGACTGGCTCCGCGAGGCGGGCGACTACGTCAACCCGATCATCGACGGCCTGTGGGACCCCGACCGCATGCGTGACGCCGAGCAGCCTCAGCGCCCGGCGGTCGACCCGGACGCGGGCAAGGACCAGGGCGTCACCGACCCGACCCCGGCGGCCGTGGCGGCGAAGCCGGCCTCCGCGCCGTACCACACGAGCGTGCCCGCCTCCGGCAAGGTCTTCTTCGACGGCCCCGAGGGCTCGATGGTCTGCTCGGCGACCGTGGTGAAGGACCCGGCTCACCCGGGCAAGTCCAACATGGTCTGGACCGCGGGCCATTGCGTCCACGCGGGCAAGGCCGGCGGCTGGTACCGCAACATCGCCTTCGTCCCGTCGTACAACAACGCGGGCCGGCCGGCGGCGGCGCTCAAGGGCGCGCCGCGCGACCAGGTGGCCCCGTACGGCGTGTGGTGGAGCGACTGGGCGCAGACGTCGGACCAGTGGATCTCGACCGGCGGTCCGACCGGAGGCGCTGGCGCCCCCTACGACTTCGCGGTGCTGCACGTGACCCCGGAGAAGGGCGGCGGCAAGTCGCTGGAGGAGACGGTCGGCTCGGCGCTCCCGGTGGAGTTCAGCGCCCCGGCCGTGCCGAAGGTCGCGAGCATCACGGCGACGGGCTATCCGGCGGCGGCACCCTTCGACGGGCAGAAGGCGTTCCAGTGCGCGGACAAGCCGGGCCGGCTGGCGCTGACCCAGGCGGACCCGGTGATGTACCGGATCGGCTGCACGATGACCGGTGGTGCCTCCGGTGGCGGCTGGGTCGCGGCGGGCGCCGACGGCAAGCCGGCGCTGGTGTCGAACACCTCGATCGGCCCCGTCAAGGCGGGCTGGCTGGCCGGACCCCGGCTGGGCCCGGAGGCCAAGGGGATCTACGAGGCGGTCAGCGGCAAGTTCAAGTGAGCCGCGGGGCATGACACGACCGAGGGCCCCTCGCCTGTGCGAGGGGCCCTCGGTCGTGGGGTGCGGTGCGGTGCCGTGCGGTGCCGTGCCGCTGTCCGGTCAGCGCTTGGCGGGCACGTACGGCGCCAGGTCCGCCGCGAGTTCCTGGTGGACCCGGGCCTTGAGCAGGGTGCCCTCCGGGGTGTGCTCCTCGGAGATGACCTCGCCCTCGGCGTGCGCCCGGGCGATCAGCCCGCCGCGGGTGTACGGCACCAGCGCCTCCACCTCGACCTCGGGCCGGGGCAGCTCGGCGTCGATGAGCGCGAGGAGTTCCTCGATGCCCATTCCGGTACGCGCCGAGACGGCGATGGAGTGCCGTTCGATGCGCAGCAGGCGCTGCAGGACCAGCGGGTCCGCGGCGTCCGCCTTGTTGATGACCACGATCTCGGGCACGTTGACCGCGCCGACCTCGCGGATCACCTCGCGCACGGCCGCCAGCTGCTCCTCCGGCGCCGGGTGCGAACCGTCCACGATGTGCAGGATGAGGTCGGAGTCGCCGACCTCCTCCATCGTGGAGCGGAACGCCTCGACGAGGTGGTGGGGCAGGTGCCGGACGAAGCCCACCGTGTCGGCCAGGGTGTAGACCCGGCCGGAGGGGGTTTCGGCGCGGCGCACGGTCGGGTCGAGGGTGGCGAACAGTGCGTTCTCCACCAGGACGCCCGCACCGGTGAGGCGGTTGAGCAGGGAGGACTTGCCGGCGTTGGTGTAGCCGGCGATGGCGACCGAGGGCACCTTGTTGCGGCGCCGTTCCTGCCGCTTGATGTCGCGGCCGGTCTTCATCTCCGCGATCTCCCGGCGCATCTTCGCCATCTTCTCGCGGATGCGGCGCCGATCGGTCTCGATCTTGGTTTCACCGGGGCCACGGGTGGCCATGCCGCCACCGCCGCCGCCACCCATCTGCCGGGACAGCGACTGACCCCAGCCGCGCAGGCGCGGCAGCATGTACTGCATCTGCGCGAGCGCGACCTGCGCCTTGCCCTCTCGGGACTTGGCGTGCTGGGCGAAGATGTCGAGGATGAGCGCGGTCCGGTCGACGACCTTGACCTTGACGACGTCTTCGAGCGCGATGAGCTGGCCGGGGCTGAGCTCACCGTCGCAGACGACGGTGTCGGCGCCGCTCTCCAGCACGATGTCGCGCAGTTCGCGGGCCTTGCCGGAGCCGATGAAGGTGGCCGGGTCGGGCTTGTCGCGACGCTGCATCACGCCGTCGAGGACGAGGGCGCCCGCGGTCTCGGCGAGGGCGGCGAGCTCCGCGAGGGAGTTCTCGGCGTCCTGCACGGTCCCGGAGGTCCACACACCGACGAGGACCACGCGCTCCAGGCGGAGCTGTCGGTACTCGACCTCGGTGACGTCTTCGAGCTCGGTGGAGAGACCGGCGACGCGGCGCAGGGCCGCGCGCTCGGAGCGGTCGAGCTGGTCGCCGTCCCGCTCGCCGTCGATCTCGTGGCTCCAGGCGACGTCCTCTTCCATCAGGGCATCGGCCCGAAGGCTCTCGGTGAAGCTCTGCGAGTCCCGCATGTTCTGCGCGTCCCGCGGGTCCTGGGAAGGGGAAGAAGAGGAGGTCATTGGATCCTTACGTCGATTCGATTGCGTCCGCGCCGACCGCGGTCACGGCCATGATCACGATCGGAGACCGGGAGCATGACCACGATCAAGACCAGGTCCCACGATCAAGACCAGGTCAGGGCCAAAGGTACCGCTGCGCGTGACCAAACGCTGTCACGTCCAACGTGTGACCACGTCCGGTGATTCCCCGGTCGGCCTCGTCGATGGTGACATGCCCGTTCCTGGCCCGTCATACCGTTTTTCCGGCGGCCGGATCCGCCGGGGCCGCCTTCGGAGCCGTCTCGGCACCCGGTCCGGGAACCGCCTTCGGGGTCGGCTTCGGGCCCGGCTTCGGGCTCGCCTTCGGTGCCGCGGGGCCGCTCCACTCCGGGTGTCCCGGCATCGGCGGCGTGGTCTGCCCGTAGAGCCACGGCTCCAGGAAGGGCTCCAGGTCACGTCCCGCCTCGCGGGAGGCCAGGCGTACGAAGTCGTCCGTGCCGGCGGTCCCGTCCCTGTGCTCAGCCACCCAGTTCCGTTCGACGCGGTCGAAGGCCTCGGTGCCGATCTCCTGCCGCAGTGCGTAGAGGATCAGCGCGGCCCCGTCGTAGACCACCGGCCGGAACAGCCCGATCTTCTCCCCCGGGGCCGCCGCCTTCGGGGCCGCCGGGGGCCCGCCCGCGGCCCGCCACTGGTCGGAGCGCTGGTAGGCCTCGCGCATGCGCCGTTCCAGGGAGTACTTGCCGAGGCCGTCCGCGTAGAGGGCCTCGTACCAGGTCGCGTGTCCCTCGTTGAGCCACAGGTCGGACCAGGTCCGCGGGGTCACGCTGTCGCCGAACCACTGGTGGGCGAGCTCGTGGACCATGACGGACTCCACGTACCACTCGGGGTAGCCCTCCCCCGCGAAGAGGCCGTGTTCGAAGAGGGAGAGGGTCTGCGTCTCCAGCTCGAAGCCGGTCTTGGCCCGCGCGATGAGCACGCCGTAGTTCTCGAAGGGGTAGCGGCCGACCCGCTGTTCCATCCACTCGATCTGCCCCGGGGTCTTGCCCAGCCAGGGCTCCAGCCGCTCCCGGTCGGCGGCGGGCACGACGTCGCGCAGTGGGAGGCCGTGCGGTCCCGTGCGGTGGACCACGGCGGACCGGCCGACCGAGACCTGGGCCAGCTCGGTGGCCATCGGGTGCAGGGTCTTGTACGTCCACACCGCCGCGCCCCCCGCACGGGCGGAGGGGAGGCTGCTCGGGACCCCGTTGGCGACGACCGTCGTCCCGGCGGGGGCGGTGATCCGGAAGGTGAAGTACGCCTTGTCCGCGGGGTGGTCGTTGCAGGGGAAGACGCGGTGGGCGGCGTCGGCCTGGTTGGCCATGGYCAGGCCGTCCTCGGTGGGCACCCAGCCCCCGTCGGCGCGGCCGCGCGGGTCGCTGGTGTGCCGGACGACGAGGTGCAGCGGCGTCCCCGCGGCCACGGCGTGCGCCGGGGTCAGCACGAGGTCCTCCCCGACGCTCTCGGCGCTCGCCGGTTCCCCGTTGACCTCGGCGGAAGCCACCGTTCCGTTGGTGAAGTCCAGGTTGATCCGCTCCAGCGGCTCCAGGGTGCGGGCCTCGATGACGGTGACCGCGTCGAGGGGGGTCAGGTTGTCCTTGTACGTGAGGGAGAGGTCGTACGAGAGGACGTCGTACCCCGGGTTGCCGAGCTCCGGGAACAGCCGGTCGCCGATGCCCAGGGGCTTCGGCGGGGGCAGCACGGCGGCGACGAGGGTCAGGGAGGCCGCCGCGAGGAGGGCGGCGCGCAGGCGCGGGGAGGTGAGCTGCATCCACCACCGCTTACCAGCGCCCGACGCGGGCCGGCGAGCGACGCGCGACGGGGGCACCCGAACGTGTGGCGCCCGCCGTTGGCCGCCCCGCTCGCTCCCCCGGCGTACGCCCCCTCACGCCGCACCGCGCCGCACCGGATCCGAGGACCCGGGCCCCGCCCTTCCCCCGGAAGTCTCAGGCCCGGCTGACGTCGTAGACGCCCGGCACGTCCCGCATGGCGCGCATCAGGGCGGGCAGACCCGTCGCGTCGGGCAGTTGCAGCGTGTAGGAGTGGTGGACCCGCTGCTCGACCGGCGGCTCCACGGTGGCCGAGATCACCTCGACCCCCTGACGGGCGATGGCCTCGGTCAGATCGGCCAGCAGGTGCGGGCGGCCGAACGATTCAGCGAGCAGGGTGACGCGGCAGTCCGCGGTGGCCCGCCAGTGCACGGCGACCGAGGTGCGGCCCACGGAACGCATCTGGTCCACGGCCGGACAGTGGATCCGGTGCACGGTGACGGCCCCGCCCCGGACGACGAACCCGGCGACCGCGTCGGGCGGCACCGGAGTGCAGCAGCCGGCGAGCCGTACGTGGGCGTCGGGGAGGTCGGCGACGGCGTTGCCCCCTCCGCCCCGCAGCCCGGTCACGGACAGCGGCGCCCGGGGGGCCGCGGTGGCGGGTCCGGCGCCGTCGGGATGGGCCGCGAGCCAGCTGCCGATGGCGATCCGGGCGGCGGGGGTCCGGGCGTGCTCCAGCCAGTCGGCGGCCGGCCCGGAGGAGGCGTCGTGGGCGAGCAGCAGCTGCACGGTGTCCCCGTCGGAGAGCGGGGAGGACAGGGAGGTGAGGCGCCCGTTGACCCGGGCGCCGATACAGCCGTGGGCCGCCTCGCCGTACTGGGCGTAGGCGGCGTCGATACAGCTGGCCCCGGCGGGCAGGCTGATCGCGGCGGTGGCGTCCCCGTCCTCGCGGAACACGGTGATCTCACGGTCCTGGGCCAGCTCCGCGCGCAGCACGCTCCAGAAGGTGTCCGGGTCGGGCGCGGACTGCTGCCAGTCGAGGAGCCGGGAGAGCCAGCCCGGACGGGTGGGGTCGACGCGCTCCTCGTCGCTGTCCGCCGCTTCCGCCCGGGTGCCGGTGGTGTACGGGTTGCCGAGGGCGACGACGCCCGCCTCCGCGACCCGGTGCATCTGGCGGGTGCGGACGATGACCTCGGCGACGTACCCCTCGGGGACGGCGACGGCGGTGTGCAGGGACTGGTAGAGGTTGAACTTCGGGGCGGCGATGAAGTCCTTGAACTCCGAGACGACCGGGGTGAAGCAGGTGTGCAGTTCGCCGAGGACCCCGTAGCAGTCGGCGTTCTCGGCGACGAGGACGAGGATGCGGCCGAGGTCGGAGCCGCGCAGTTCGCCACGGGTGCGGGAGATGCGGTGGACGGAGACGAAGTGCCGCGGCCGTACCTGTACCTCGGCGGCGATGCCGGCGTCGCGCAGGACGGCGCGCACGGAGTCGGCGATGGCGGGGAGCGGGTCGGCGTCACCGGAGTGGGCGGCGATGAGCGCGCGGGTGTGCTCGTACTCCTCGGGGTGGAGGATGGCGAAGACGAGGTCTTCCAGCTCGGTCTTGAGGGCCTGGACGCCGAGCCGTTCGGCGAGGGGGATCAGGACGTCGCGGGTGACCTTGGCGATGCGGGCCTGCTTCTCGGGGCGCATCACGCCGAGGGTGCGCATGTTGTGCAGCCGGTCGGCGAGTTTGATGGACATCACGCGGACGTCGTTGCCGGTGGCGACGAGCATCTTGCGGAAGGTCTCCGGTTCGGCGGCGGCGCCGTAGTCGATCTTCTCGACCTTGGTGACCCCGTCGACGATGAAGCAGACCTCGTCGCCGAACTCCGCGCGGACCTGATCGAGGGTCACGTCCGTGTCCTCGACGGTGTCGTGGAGGAGAGAGGCCGTCAGGGTGGTTGTCTCGGCGCCGAGTTCGGCGAGGATGAGCGTGACGGCGAGCGGATGTGTGATGTACGGCTCACCACTTTTTCGCATCTGGCCGCGGTGGGAGGTCTCCGCGAGGAGGTAGGCCCTCCGCAGAATGGACAGATCGGCGTCCGGATGGTGGGCACGGTGCGCTTCTGCTACGTGTCCGATGGCGTCGGGAAGCCGGTCCCGGGACGCGGGCCCGAGCAGGGCGGCTCGTCCCAGGCGGCGCAGATCCAGCCGGGTCCGGCCACGTCTGCGCAGCTCAGGACGCACTTCGGCATGTGCTTCGGGGTTCGTGGCCTCTGCACTCATGGGCACCTCCGACGGCTTCGACCGGCGGTGGCGGGCATGGGGTGAGCCCTCAGGGCCGGTGCCTGATGTTACCGACCCCACCACGTGGCGCAGTCCACCTCTCGCTCAGCGTGAAACGGATCACCCATGAGAGGGAATCTTCAGGCGAAGGCCGTTTCGCTGAGCCAGGCCGCCTCGAACTCCCCCGAGGCCACGATGACGGCCGGTCCGGTCATGTCGATCCGCCCGTCGGGGTGCTCGGTGATGGCGAGCGTGCCGCCGGGCAGGTCGACGGTGTACGTGACCGGTTCGCCGGTGACGGCGGGGTCGACGCCGTCACGGCGGATGGCGGCCACGGCGACGGCGCAGGCGCCGGTGCCGCAGGAGCGGGTCTCGCCGGAGCCGCGCTCGTGGACGCGCATGGCGACGTGCCGGGGACCGCGGTCGACGACGAACTCGACGTTGACCCCGGTGGGGTAGGCGGAGGCGGGGCTGAACGGCGGCGGGCTGTACAGGTTTCCGGCCTGGTCGAGGCTTTCAACGAACGCCACCGCGTGCGGGTTCCCCATGTTCACGTTCCGCGCGGGCCAGGTGTGCTCGCCGACGGAGACGGTGACCTCCCCCTCGGGGAGTTCGGCGCGGCCCATGGAGACGGTGACGTCGCCGGTCTTGTCGAGGTGGACCTGCTTGACGCCGCCCCGGGTGGCCACGGCGAGGTCGCCGGGCTCGACGTGGCCGGCGTGGTGGAGGTAGCGGGCGAAGACGCGCACGCCGTTGCCGCACATCTCGGCGACGGAGCCGTCGCTGTTGCGGTAGTCCATGAACCACTCGGCACGGTCGGCCAGGTGTGCCGCGTCGGGGTGGGCGGCGGAGCGCACCACGTGGAGCACACCGTCGGCCCCGATGCCGGCGCGCCGGTCGCACAGGGCGGCGACGGCGCTCGCCGGCAGCTCGATGGCGTTGTCCGGGTCCGGGACGATCACGAAGTCGTTCTCGGTCCCGTGGCCCTTGAGGAAGGAGAGGGTGGTGTGCGTCACCCGCCCATCGTACCGAGCGCCCCCGGGCCCGGCCGGAGCAGGTCAGCGAGGTGTCAGCGGCGCAGGGACGTCCGCCCCGGCGCGGCGGGCCTAGCGCAGCCGCGCCACCCGGTAGACCGCGAGCGCTACGACGGCCAGCGCGACCAGCGCGTACAGCGCGGCCATCCGCCAGTCGGGGCGGCGGCCGCTGCCGCGCGGCGGGAGCCCCGGCCAGGTGTAGCCGACGCGGCGCGCGGCCATCATCCCCCAGCCGCCCGCGCAGGAGCTGATGAGGAAGCCGAGCATGGCGACGACGGCGCCGCCGTCCCCGAACTCGAAGGCGAGGGGGAAGGCGAACATCAGGGAGCCGGCGGCGGCCAGCATCACGATGGGGGCGATCTGCCAGATCCGCAGCCGGCGCTGCGGGCGCAGCTCGACCTCGACGGCGGGACCGGAGGCGTCCTCGCTGCCCGGTTCGGGCGCGTCCGGGCCGTCCGGGGTCAGCCGCGCGGGATCCGCGGGCAGACCCAGGCCGTCGGGAGCGTCCACGGACTCCGGGGCTTCGGAGCCGACGGACCCGCCGGTTCCGCCCGGCCCCGCGGGGCCGCCGGGGGCTCCGTGAAGCATCGGGTCCGCTTCCTGTCTGGTGTCGTCCCGCCCGGTGTCACGAGGGCCGGCCTCCATAGCCACGCGCCCTCCCCACTTCGGACTTCGTACGCCGCTGTTCAGAAGTTTGATGATGGCATGGTCCTGGGCCCAGGACGGGCGCACGGGGCTTCCCGATGCCATCACGTGATCAGGCTGTAACCGCTCGTTCGACCAACGACTGCGCGAGTCCGGCGAGTTCCCCGCGGTCCGCGGCGGCCCCGCTGAGCCAGTGCACGCGGGGATCGCGGCGGAACCACGAGTCCTGGCGGCGCGCGAAGCGCTTGGTGGCCCGGACGGTCTCGGTCCTGGCCTCCTCCTCGGTGCACTCCCCCGCGAGGGCGGCCAGGACCTGCTGGTAGCCGAGGGCGCGGGAGGCGGTGATCCCGTCGCGCAGGCCCCGGGCCTCCAGGGCGCGGACCTCGTCGACCAGCCCGGCCTCCCACATCCGGTCCACGCGCAGCGCGATCCGCTCGTCGAGCTCCGGCCGGGCCACGTCGACGCCGATCTGGACGGTGTCGTAGACCGACTCGTGGCCGGGCAGGTTGGCGGTGAAGGGCTTGCCCGTGATCTCGATCACCTCCAGGGCCCGGACGATCCGGCGGGTGTTGCCGGGCAGGATCGCGGCGGCCGCCGCCGGGTCGACGGCGGCGAGGCGCGCGTGCAGGGCGCCGGGGCCGCGCAGGGTGGCCTCCTCCTCCAGCCGGGCCCGTACCCCGGGGTCGGTGCCGGGGAACTCCATGGCGTCGAGCGCGCCGCGGACGTAGAGGCCGGACCCGCCGACGAGGACCGGGGTGCGGCCCTCGGCGAGCAGCTTGTCGATCTCGGCGCGGGCGAGGCGCTGGTACTCGGCGACGCTGGCGGTCTCGGTGACGTCCCAGATGTCGAGGAGGTGGTGGGGGACCCCTCCGCGCTCCTCGACCGTCAGCTTGGCGGTGCCGATGTCCATCCCGCGGTACAGCTGCATGGAGTCGGCGTTGACGACCTCGCCGTCGAAGTGTCGGGCCAGGGCGACGCCCAGATCGGACTTTCCGGCCGCGGTGGGACCGACGACGGCGATGACCCGCGGGGCGGGGGCTGCATTCCTCACCGGGACAGTCTCGCAAACCGAACGGCATGTACCCGATCGGGTTACGTGACGGGGCGCGGCGGGCGTCGTTGCCCTGAAGAGGTTCGGGCCGGGCGTACGCCCGGCGGAGGCCGGGCCGGACCACGCGGAACTTCACCCGCACGAGTAGCGTTATGGGAGTAGACATGGGCGTTTTCAGTCGGTTTCGTCGACGTAAGGACGAGGCTTCGGCCGATTCCGCAGCGGCCGGGGCCGTGACGGAACCGGCGGAACCCGCGGCCGAGGAAGCCGAGGAGGCCAAGACCGAACCCTCCGCGACGGAGGCTCCGGCGGCGGAAGCCGTGGAGATTCCGAAGCAGCAGTCGGCGGAGGCGGCCGCGGACAGCGAGGCCGGCGAGGGCGCCCGCAAGTAGCTACGCCACTGGAAGGTGACCCATGGGCCTGCTGGACAATCTGAAGGCCAAGCTCGCTCCGGCCAAGGACAAGGTCGGCGATCTCGCGCAGCAGCACGGGGGGAAGATCGGCGAGGGGCTGGACAAGGTCGCGAAGGCCGTGGACTCCAAGACCCACGGCAAGTACAGCGACCGGATCACGACCGGCACGGACAAGGCGAAGGACGCCCTGGGCAAGATCGCGCACAAGGACACCCCCGGCGGGCCGACGCCGCCGGCCGCTTCCTGACGCACCGTACGGAAAGGGGCGCGGGACCGGGAGAGAACCGGTCCCGCGCCCCTTCGTCGTGCCGGGTCGAGCGTGCCGGGACCCCGCCTCAGGACCAGGTGGCCACGAAGTAGCCGACGCCGTAGGGGGCGTCCTCGTACAGCAGCCGGCCGTCGAGACCGGCGTCCTCGGCCGCGCCCGCGAGGACCTGCCAGGGGGCGCGTCCGGCGGCCTGCAGTTCGGCGGCGAGGGCGGGGTCGAGGGCGGCCAGGGCCGCGGTGTCGGCGGCGCCGAGGGCCCGGCCGGCGGCGGCGTCGAAGGCTGCGGCGCGTTCGTCGAGGTATCCGGGGGCCTTCAGGGTCCGGCAGGCGCTGCCGTCGCCCATGACGAGCAGCGCGACGCGCGCGTCGCGCGCGGCGAGTTCCCGGCCGGTGCGCAGGCACTCCTCGGGTGCGGCGGGGGCGGCCACGCCGAGGCCCTCGACGGGGGCGGCGCCCCAGCCGGCGCGGCCCAGCAGCCACGCGCCGACGGCCAGGGAGGCGGGCAGCAACCGCGGCCCCTCCTCACCCGCGCCGAGGCGGACGTCGGCGTCGACCCCGAAGGCGTGGAAGCCGCCGCGGGAGCCCTGGGGGTAGGGCCCGGCGTGGTCGGCGTCGGCGGCCCCGACCACGACCAGCAGGTCGGGCCGGGAGGCGGCGAGCACGGCGAGCGCGTCGGAGCAGGCGGTACGGGCGTCGCGCAGTTCGGCGGCGGCGCCCGCGGCGACCTCCGGCACGAGGAGCGGCGGTGCGGGGCAGACGGCGGCGGCTACGAGCATGATCCGCAGCCTAGGGGTTCCCCGCAGGTCGGGCCAGACCGGCCCCGGGCCGGGGCCGAGCCGGACCCGGGCCGGCGGGAGCCGGGAGTGGGAGCCGGGGGTGGGAGCCGGGCCGGTGAGAGCCCGGACGGCCGAGGGCCCGGCCCGGACGGCCTCGGGTGGGACTCAGTCGATCGCGCAGCCCGACGTGGCGACCGGCAGCGGCGCCGGGACGCCGAGGGTGGGGATGCCGAGCATGACGCCGGCGGGCTGCGCCGGGGCGGCGTTGCGCTTCTCCCAGGCGTCGCCGGCCCGGGTGCGGCGCACCTCGCGGGTCGGCCCCTCGGCGAGGAGGTGGTGCGGGGCGGCGTAGGTGATCTCGACGGTCACAACGTCGCCGGGGCGCACGTCCTCGTCCGGCTTGGTGAAGTGCACCAGGCGGTTGTCGGGGGCGCGGCCGGAGAGGCGGGCGGTGGCACCGTCCTTGCGGCCCTCGCCCTCGGCGACCATGACCTCCAGGGTGCGGCCGACCTGCTTCTTGTTCTCCTCCCAGGAGATCTCCTCCTGGAGGGCGACCAGGCGCATGTAGCGGTCCTGGACGACCTCCTTGGGGATCTGGCCCTCCATGTCGGCGGCCGGGGTGCCGGGGCGCTTGGAGTACTGGAAGGTGAAGGCGTTCGCGAAGCGGGCCTCGCGCACGGCGTGCATGGTCTGCTGGAAGTCCTCCTCCGTCTCGCCGGGGAAGCCCACGATGATGTCGGTGGAGATCGCGGCGTGCGGGATCGCGGCGCGGACCTTCTCGATGATCCCGAGGAAACGCTCCTGCCGGTAGGACCGGCGCATCGCCTTGAGGATCGGGTCGGAGCCGGACTGCATCGGCATGTGGAGCTGCGGCATCACGTTCGGGGTCTCGGCCATGGCGGCGATCACGTCGTCGGTGAAGTCGCGCGGGTGCGGGGAGGTGAAGCGGACCCGCTCCAGGCCCTCGATCTGTCCGCAGGCGCGCAGCAGCTTGCTGAAGGCCTCGCGGTCGCCGAGGTCGGAACCGTACGCGTTGACGTTCTGGCCGAGCAGGGTGATCTCGGAGACGCCCTCGGCGACCAGCGCCTCGACCTCGGCGAGGATGTCGCCGGGACGGCGGTCCTCCTCCTTGCCGCGCAGCGCCGGGACGATGCAGAAGGTGCAGGTGTTGTTGCAGCCGACGGAGATCGAGACCCAGGCGGCGTACGCGGACTCGCGGCGGGTCGGGAGGGTGGAGGGGAAGGCCTCCAGCGACTCGGCGATCTCGACCTGGGCCTCCTCCTGGACGCGGGCGCGCTCCAGCAGGACGGGCAGCTTGCCGATGTTGTGCGTACCGAAGACCACGTCGACCCAGGGGGCGCGCTTGGTGATCGTGTCGCGGTCCTTCTGGGCGAGGCAGCCGCCGACGGCGATCTGCATGCCGGGGCGCTTCGTCTTCATCGGGGCGAGGCGGCCGAGGTTGCCGTAGAGCTTGTTGTCGGCGTTCTCGCGGACGGCGCAGGTGTTGAAGACGACGACGTCGGCGTCGCCGTCGCAGCCCTCGGGCGCGCGGACGTAACCCGCGTCCTCCAGCAGACCGGAGAGTCGCTCGGAGTCGTGCACGTTCATCTGGCACCCGTAGGTGCGCACCTCGTAAGTTCCCTTGGGGTCCACTGCCGGGCTCCGGTCGCTGCTGCTGGTCATGCAACAAGGGTAGGTGGTACCCGGGAGCCCTCCGGCCCCCCGTTCAGCGTGCCAGCCGGAAGGCGGCGGCCGAAGAGCACGAGCAGCAGGTCCTGGGCCCGGCCGTGGACGGGGTCGCCGCTGCCGTGGGACCAGTCGAGGTCGTCGGCACACAGCCGGATGCCGGTCAGGTCCGCGCCGAAGAAGCGCAGGCCGCGCGGGGTGACGGCGTCCAGCAGGAGGCGCAGCCGGTCCTCGGGGACACGGCGCGGGTGGCCGAGGGCGACGGTGATGTCGAGGCCGTGGACGACGTCGTGCGCGAGGCCCGCGGTGGGGCCGCCGGCCGGGGGCTTCCAGGGGTGGTGGGCGTGGTCGCGGAGCAGGGCGGCGAGCTGGCCCGTCGTGAAGGCGGCCGCGTCGCGGCGGGCGGTGCGGTCGGTCATCCGGTGGAGGCTGCCGCGCGCCTTGAGGAGTTCGGCGGCGAAGCCGGGCAGGGAGGTGCGGAAGCCGAGCGACATGTGGGCGGCGACCTCACGGACGCCCCAGCCCGCGCACAGGGAGGGGGCGTCCCACTGCGCGGGGGTGAGGGTGTCGAGTACGTCGGCCAGCTCGCGGCGTTCGGCGGCTGTGGCACGGAGGACGGCGGCGGACGGGGCGGCGGCAGGGCTCATGGATCCAGGGTGGGCGGGAGGGCCGCCATAAGTCCAAGAGTGGACCCTTCTGCGATCTAGAATCTGTCGTTATGGAACTGTCTCAGCTGCGGTACTTCGTCGCGGTGGTGGAGGAGGGCGGGTTCACCCGGGCGGGGGCGCGGCTGCACGTGTCGCAGCCGGGGGTGAGCGCGCAGATCGCACAGCTGGAGCGGGAGCTCGGGCAGCGGCTGCTCGACCGGTCCGGCCGGCGGGTCACGCCGACGGAGGCGGGCGAGGCGGTACTCGGCTACGCGCGGGCCGCGCTGGCGGCGGTGGAGGGGATCCGGCAGACGGCCGACGCCTTCTCCGGGCTGCTGCGGGGGCGGGTGGCGCTCGGGCTGATCCCGGGGGCGGCGGGCGTCTCGGTGGGGGCGTTCGACATGGTCGCGTTGCTCGGGAACTTCCACGACGCGCACCCCCAGGTGGAGATCTCCCTGGCCGAGGACACCTCCGAGCGGATGCTGGCGGCTCTGCGGGCCGGAACGCTGGACTTGGCGGTGGTCGGGCTGGGCGGGGATCCGCCGGCCGGCATCTCGTGCCGGCTGCTGCTCGACGAACCCCTGGTGGCGGCGGTACGGGCCGACGATCCCCTGGTCCGCGCGGCGGTGGACGGCGGGATCCCGCTGGGGGCGCTGCGCGGGCGCGCGCTGATCGGCCTGCCGCGCGGCACGGGGCTGCGGGGGGTGCTGGAGCGGGCCTGCGCCGAGGCCGGGTTCACCCCCCGGGTCGACTTCGAGGCGGCCGTGCCGGCGGTGCTGGCCCGGCTCGCCGCGCGGGGCCTGGGGGTGGCGGTGATCCCGGCCGGCGCGGAGTCGGGCGCCGGACCGGGGCTGCGCGCGCTGCGGATCACCGACCCGGAGCTGAGCGGGCGGGTGGCCCTGGCCTGGCGCACCGACGGCCCGTCGGGACCGGCGGCCCGCAAGCTCCTGACGCTCCTACGGGGTGCCCTGCCGGCCGCCGACCGTCCGGCCGCCGACCGTCCGGGGTCACCCCGCAACCCGGCCCCCCGCTGATCCCGGGCGGTGCGGCGAAGGGACGGCCCCTGCCGGGCGGAAGCGGTGCCGCGCGCGCGTCCGGGGCGGCGGAGCGTGGAGGGGGCACGACACGGCGGGCCGGCCGCGGTGGGCGGGGGCCCGGGAGGGGGCGGGGCGGGCGGCCCGTGACAGGACGCCGGGCGGGTGGCAGGATCGCCCGCATGTTCCGCGTACCTCCCCGTATCTCCCGGCGCCGCGCCCTCCAGGGCCTGGTCGCCGTGGTCGGTGTGCTCGCGGCGCTGCTCTGGTGGCTGAACCCCTTCGGGCAGCCGGAGCTGAAGGGGGAGCTGACCTTCAGCACGGGCGTCCGTACGGGCGTCTACCACCGCTACGGCCAGCTGCTGGAGCAGGCGCTCGCGAGCGATCTGCCCGGGGTCAAGGTCCGGCTGGAGACCAGTGAGGGATCGCAGCAGAACCTCCAGCGGGTGGCCGACGGGAAGGCCGACTTCACCGTGGCGACGGCGGACGCGGTGTCCAAGTACCGGCTGGACGGCAGACCGGGCGCGTCGCGGCTGCGCGGGGTCGCCCGGCTCTACGACGACTACGTGCAGCTGGTGGTGCCCGCCGGCTCCCCCGTGCAGTCGACCCGCGACCTGCGCGGCAAGCGGGTCGCCGTGGGCCAGGACGGTTCGGGGGTCCGGCTGATATCGGAGCGGCTGCTGACGGCGGCGAAGCTGGACCCGGCGAAGGACATCACGCCGGTCTCGATCGGCATCGACACCATGCCGGCGGAGTTGGAAGCGGGCCGTATCGACGCCTTCTTCTGGTCGGGCGGGTTGCCGACGAACGCGGTGCGCGAGCTGTCGGAGCGTTTCGACATCCGGCTCGTGCAGCTGGGCGACCTGGTGGAGAGGCTCCAGGCCAGTGGGAGCCCCGCCCGGTACTACCGCCCTGCCGTGATGCCGCAGGACGCGTACGCGCGGGCCCGCAACACCTCCTCGGTGGCCACCCTGGCCGTGCCGAACCTGCTGGTGACCCGTGAGGACACCAGCGAGGCGCTGACGGAGCAGTTCACCCGCACGGTGATCCTCAGCCGCGACCGGATCGGCCACGAGGTGCACGCGGCGCAACTGGTGGACCTGCGGACGGCGATCTACACGGACCCGCTGGACCTGCACGAGGGGGCCCGGCGGTACTACCGCTCGGTCAAGCCGTAGCGCCGCCGCCGGGCAGCAGCATCATCGCGGCGGCGGCCGCCCCGATCAGCCCGGCGTGGGTGCCCAGTGCGGCCGGGACGACCCGCAGGTCCCGGACGAAGGACAGGGTCGCGTACGAGGCCAGGTGGCGCCGGACCGGTTCGAAGAGGGTGTCCCCGCTGGCGGCGACCCCGCCTCCGATGACGGCGATGTCGGTCTCGACCAGGGTCGCGGTGGCGGCGATGGCGGCCGCCAGGGCGCGGCCGGCCCGGTCGAAGGCGGCCAGGGCCACCGGGTCGCCGGCTTCGGCGGAGGCGGCCACGCCGGCCGCCGTCGGGTCGGGGCCGGTCCAGCCCTGCTCCCGGGCCCAGCGGGCGATGGCGGTGCCCGAGGCCAGGGATTCGACGCAGCCGCGGCCTCCGCAGGCGCAGGGCTCCCCGTCGAAGGCGACGCTGATGTGGCCGATGTGACCGGCGTTGCCGGTGGGGCCGGTGTGGAGCTGGTTGTTCAGGATCAGGCCGCCRCCTACACCGGTGGAGACCACCATGCACAGGGCGTTGGCGTGTCCCCGGGCCGCGCCGAGCCAGTGTTCCGCGGCCGTCATCGCCACGCCGTCGCCCGCCAGGACGACCGGGATCCGGGCACCGCGCGCCCGCAGTTCGGCGGCGACCCGGTCCTGGACGGGGAAACCGCGCCAGGCGCCGATGTTGACCGGGCTCACCGTGCCCCGGGACGTGTCCACCGGGCCCGCGCTGCCGATGCCGCACCGTACGGCCTGCTCCCACATCGGGGCTCCGGACAGGTCCGCGAGGACCTCGCCGACGGCCGCCATGACCGCTTCGGCGTCGCCGGCGCGCGGGGTCGGGCGGCGGGTGGCGGCGGTCATGGTGCCGTCGGGGTGGACCAGGGCCCCGGCGATCTTCGTGCCGCCGATGTCGATCGCCACGGTCGGTCCGGTGGCCGTGGCGACGGTGCGGGGCGCGGGGAAGGCTGAGGTGGGGCTGGTCACGGTGGGCGCTCCTGAGAAGGGTCGGATTTCAGTATGCGGCCGGTGGCGGGGACGTACTCTCGCGGGGTTCGAGCCGGGGCAGCTCGCTCTCCCGGGCGCGGGGCGGACCACCGGCGAGGACGGCCAGGAGTTCCTCGGCGGCGAGCCGGCCGAATCCGGCGGTGTCGCGGACCAGGGCGGTCAGTCGGGGGTGGGTGACCCGGCACAGGGCGGAGTCGTCCCAGGCCACGATCGAGAGCCGGCCGGGGACGGGGATGCCCAGCTCGGCGGCGACGGCGCTGCCGGCCACCGCCATCACGTCGTTGTCGTAGACGAGGGCGGTGGGCGGCTCCGGTTCGGCGAGGACCCGGCGGGTGGCGGCCGCGCCCTCGGTGTCGGAGTAGTCGGTGGACACGGAACGCACCTGCCCCGCCGGAAGTCCGAGCCGTTCGGCCTCGGCGCGCAGCGCGGCGATGCGCCGGGCGGTGTGGGCCAGGCCGGGCAGGCCCGCGATGTGGACGATGCGGCGGTGGCCGAGCCCGTAGAGGTGGTCCAGGACCTCGGTCATGGCGCGGGAGTCGTCGGCCCAGACGCGGGACACGGACGGATGTCCGCCGCCCCCGCCGCCCCCGCCTTCGCCCCCGCCGCCGTCGCCGTCGCCGTCGCCGTCGCCGTCGCCGCCGATCAGGACCGCGGGCAGGCCGAGTCCGGCGAGGAGTTCAGGGCGCGGATCGCTCGTACGCGGGTCCACGACGAGGACCCCGTCCACGCGGCGTTCGGCCCACCAGCGTCGGTGGACGGCGCATTCGGCGTCGATGTCCTCGACCACCTGGAAGAGCAGCGCGATCCGTTCGGCGGCGAGCACCTCCTGGATGCCGGAGACCAGTTGGAGGAAGAAGGATTCGACGCCGAGGGTGTGCGCGGGACGGGCCAGGACCAGGCCCACGGCGCCGGAGCGCTCGCCGGACAGGGCACGGGCCGCGCTGTTGGGCTGCCAGCCGAGCTCCTCGGCGACCCGGCGGACCCGGGCACGGGTCTGCTCGGACACCCCGGGGCGGCCGTTGAGCGCGAAGGAGACGGCGCTCTCCGACACTCCGGCCCGGCGGGCGATGTCCTTGATGGTGGGTCTGCGGGCCATGCCTGCCTCATCCCTCGGTGACGTGGACTGCGATGGGCGGACCGTACGCGATCCTGCCCTGACAGGCCGCCTTCACCGCCACCCAGTACCTCCCGGGGGCGGTGGTGAGGGGCGGGGCGATCTCGAACGAGGGCTCGGCGGGACGGTCCGGCCGCACGCACAGGGGCTGCGCGGCGGGCCCGGCGGTCCGCCAGGTGCCGTACGGGGAGGCGAGGTACGCGGTACCGGTGAGGGCGCTGCGGATCCCGGTGCTGCCGACCCGGACCCGTACGCGGACCCGCGCGCCCGGGGCCACGGTGACCGCGGGCCCGATGGCCCGGACCCAGAGCCGGGCGGGCACCGGGCCGCCGGGGACGGTGACGGTGAGGGCGTCCTCGAACTCCCCCTCCGGGGTGGCGGCGAGGACCCGGACCAGGTGCTCCCCCGGGGCCGCGCCGGGGTCGGGCAGCACGGTGAGGGGGATCCGGGCGTGGCCGCCCGGCGGGAGCTCCAGGGTGCGGCGGGTCCAGGCGGGCCGCCAGCCGTCGGGGGCGCGGATCTCCAGGGTGACGGGGCCCGCRGCGGCTCCGTGCGCGGCCACGGTGACGGTGGCGTCGGCGGGGGTGCCCCGGCAGGTCACCGTCCAGGGGGCGTCACCGAGCGGGGCCGTTCCGGTGTTGGAGCCAGTAGCGGCTGAACACGGGCTGGATCGGCTCGCGTTCGCCGGCGCGCTCGGGCATGCCCGAGCGGGTGGGGAGCAGCAGGGTGGTCGTGGCGGCGCCGTCGACGCGTCCGCCGAAGGGGCCCCGCGGCCGGTCCAGGAGGTCGGCTTCGACGGCGCCGCCCGCCGGCTCCGGCGACCGGGTCACGACCGGGAAGGCCGGGCGGCCGTGGGTCTCGCGGAGCCTGACGGCGAGGTCCGCGCCGCCCTCGGCCCTCTTCACCGCCTCGACGAGGATCCGGTCGGCCGGTTCCACGGCGAGGAGGGACCGGGCGGGCGGACGCGGCCCGGGGCCCGGGGCGGCCGTCACGGCGGTCAGCGGCTTGTTGAACTCCCGCCCGCGGCGCGGCAGATCGGCTTCCCGCCAGTCTCCGTGGCCGGCGACCAGGGCGTGTTCGAAGACGTGGGTCCAGTGCTGGAGCTGGAAGGAGCTGCCGTCGGGGGCGGTGCGGCGGGGCGGGTCCATCCACTCCCCGCTGGGGCGGCCGGTGCAGGAGCGCAGCAGGGTGCTGTGGAGGCGGCCCCGGGTGTCGATCGCGAAGCTGGGCGTCCCCCGTACGAGGACCCCGACCGTCCGCCCCGCGTACGGCACTTCGCGGGGCCCGGCCATCGGGGCCCCGGCGGCTGCCGCGGACCGTGCGACGGCTCCGGGGCAGTCCCCGGCGTGGACTTCGGGCTGGTCCCCGGCGGGGGCTCCGGGCCGGTCCCCGGCGGGGTCTTCGGCGTGCTCTTGCGGCCGGTCCCCGGCGGGGTCTTCGGCGTGCTCTTGCGGCCGGTCCCCGGCGGGGTCTCCAGGCCGGTCCCCGAGTAGGTCCCCGGCGAGGGCCGGCGGCGGTGGAACCAGGCGGCCCGTCGTGGTCAGGCCCCCGGCGCGGTCTCCAGGCCGGCCCCCGGGCCGGACCCCGGCGAGGGCCGGCGGCGGTGGAACCAGGCGGCCCGTCGTGGTCAGGCCCCCGGCGCGGTCTCCAGGCCGGCCCCCGGGCCGGTCCCCCGGGTGGGCCGGCGGCGGTGGAACCAGGCGGCCCGTCGTGGTCAGGCCCCCGGCCAGCCGCCCGGGCGGCCCGGTGTGCACGAGCACCGGCAGGTCGCGCGGGCCGGTCAGGTCGCAGCCGGGAACCCACAGTTCCCGCAGCGGGGCCCGGGCGGGGATCCAGGCCCGCGCGTGTTCCCGTAGCGCACGCCCGTACGCGGGACCGGCCGAGGCCAGCACCGTCGCCGTGAAGGGGTTCCGCCCGGGGCCCCCGAGCGCGATGCGGAAGTCCGGCAGGCTGCTGTCCACCGCGAGGTCGCCCCAGCGCGGCCCGCCGGGCCGGGTCGGGGTGGCCGTGACGCCGAGGCGGCCCAGGGCGGTGACGAGCTCCCGCAGGCCGGGCGGAGCCGCACCCTCCGGCAGCACGATCTCGCAGGCCCCCAACGCCCGGCCGGCACCGCCGGCGCAGTCACCACCGGCACCGGCACGGGCACGGGCACCGGCACCACCGGCCCCGGCACCGCCCGCGTCGGCGCAGTCTCCGGGACCGGTCATGGGGGCCGACAGGGCGAACCAGTTCAGGCAGGCGCTGTCCAGGGTCCACGGCGCCCGGGTGTGGTCGGCCCCGGCATCCGCCTCCGGGAAGGCGAAGCCGCGCCCGACGGCCGCGGCGGCGGTCTCCGCGACCGGCAGCGCCCCGGGCACGTCGGCGGGTATCCGCAGCCGCAGCAGCGTGTCGCTGCCCTCGAAGTCGACGCGGGTGGTCAGCTCGACGCGGTCCAGGCCGTCCCACAGGGTGGTCACGCGGGTCCAGCGGACGGGACCGGTCCGCCCCTCGGAGACGATGCGCGAGCCCAGCGGCCCCCGTTCCACCCGGCAGGACCGCGCGGGCGCGCCGCCCGAACCGGTGCCGGGCCCCTTGGGCAGCAGGTGCCAGGGCCCCTCGCCGAAGTACGGGTGCTGCGCGTGCTCCTCCTGGACGACCAGCTCGTCCACCTCACCGGGGGTGAGGATCTCCTGGCCGGTGCGCCGGTGGAGCACCCGGGTGAGGCCGCCGCCGCGCTGCGGGTCCGCCTCGGCGCGGAAGAGGCCGTTGTCGATCGCGGTCCCGGCCGCGGGCCCCCACCCGCCGGAGAGCGGCTCCGGCGAGGCCGCCAGCCACCAGGTGCGGTGGCCGAGCGGGGGCACGTCCGCGGCGAGGAAGACCACGTGCGCGTCCCCGCCCCGCACGGCCTCCAGGTGGACGGCGGCGGCGCGTCCCTCGGCGTCGAGCACGGCCAGGCGGGCGGCCCCGTCACCGGTCAGCCCCACCGCGGCCAGGTCCACCCGGGTCCGCACGAGATCGGTCCGGGTCCACGACAGCGGGTTGTGCACGGTCACGGCGAGCGGGCCGGGACCGCGGGTGTCGGCGGCGGCGGTGAGCGCGGCCAGCGCCTCCTCCCGTACGGCGTCGGCCAGTTCGTGGGCCTCCCGCCAGGTGGGCAGGAGGTCCAGGTAGACCTGGTCGGAGAAGGTCCCGGTGACGGCGTCGTGGTGGGCGGCGTGCAGCAGGTGCCGCCACGCCTTGGCGAGGGTGTGGCCCGGGTGGGTCAGCAGCCCCTCGGCGCAGGCGAGCGCGGCGAAGGCCTCGGCCTGCTCCAGGAGGTTCTCGGCGGCGCGGTGGGCCTGTTTCACATCGGCGTAGCTGACGTCCTTGCCGGTGTAGACGGGGCCCATCTCCCGGGTCACGGGCAGCGGCCGCTCACCCCGTGCGGCGAGTTCGGCCCGGACGGCGTCGAAGTGGGCGCGCGGCCCGGAGTGTTCCATGCGCGGCCAGCGGTAACGGCGGTTCCAGGCGTGCCGGACGTCCAGGCCCCAGCGGTGCGGCCAGGAGAAGTCGGTGCCCATCGGGATCAAGACGTTCTTCGTGGCGGCGGCGGGGCGCAGCAGTTCGTAGAGCTCCAGCAGCCGTTCGGCGGCGGCTTCGGCGTCCGGCGCCCGGTGGGAGGGCCAGCCGGCGGAGTAGTGCGCGGGCAGGTAGTGCAGCAGCAGACCCTCGCCGCTCGGCGCGATCCACTCGTACTCGGCGGGCAGTTGCATCGCGGCGGGCGGCCGCAGGGCCTCGCCCCAGGCGTCCATCATCGGGCCCCACTGGTGGTGGGGGCCGCGGGCGAGGACGGCGGAGTCGAGTCCGCAGCCGGCCATCAGGGCGGGGAAGGAGGGGTCGTGGCCGAACACGTCGAGCTGCCAGGCGGTGCGCGGGTCGGCGCCGAGGGTGGCGCGGTGCAGGGCCAGGCCGTGGACGGCGCTGCGGACGGTGCTCTCGGCGGAGGTGAGGGTGGTGGAGGGCTCGTTGTAGGTGCCTCCGACGATCTCCAGGCGGCCCTCGGCGATCAGGGCGCGCAGTTCGGCGCGGTCTTCGGGGTGGGCGTCCCAGTACGGCTTGAGGTAGTCGGTCTCGCAGAGGACGAAGCGGTACGCGGGATCGTCGCGGGCCTGTTGGAGGTGGAGCGGGACCAGGGTGAAGGCGGGGACTCCGACGTACTCCCAGGCGGGCCGGGGCGCGCCGGGTGCGGGCGGGGCGTCCCACAGGGCGGTGTAGGCGGCCTGGGTGTTCCACCACAGGGGGTCGTAATGGAAGTGCGGGACGAGGCGTACGGTCCAGCCGGGTTCGGCGACGGTGAGGGTGAACGGCAGCTCGGCCAGGGTCCGTCCGTCGGGGGTGGTGACGCGGGCGGTGGCCGGGATTTGGCTGCCGGGCGGTGCACCGCCGGTGTGGACGCCGACCTCGACGGTGGACCAGGCGGCCTCGCCGGCGCACTCCTCGGCGGTGTCGGCGCGCAGCAGGCGGGGGTGCGGGGTGCGCAGGCCGGGGCCGCGCACGGTGACGTGCAAAGGGCCGGCGGGGCGGCGCCTGCGGACGCGGATCCGTACCGCCTGCGCGGGGGATGCGGACGGGCCGACGAAAAGGGCCGGGGTGGTCACGGACGTGACCGAAATACCGCTGTCCATTTGTGCACCCTTCCTCGCGCGACCGAAGGCAAATCAACTAAACCGCATTAGCGCACTCAGGTTCCTCACTCACATCCCTTCTGTCAACGGGACTGAAGCGCTTAAGCAACACCGCACGCGCGGTGATCGGAATGGCGGCCGCGAAGGCCCTGTTGACTTCCCCGACGGGGCGCGGCAGCTTATGCGCATCCGGTGAATTCCCCTGAACTCCAGGACCTTTCATGCACCAGGCGGCCCCCCGAACCCTGCGTTTCGGCGCGAATTACACCCCGACCCGGGGCTGGTTCCACCATTGGCTGGACTTCGACCTCGACGAGGTCAGGGCCGACCTCGACTCCATCGCCGCGCTCGGTCTGGACCATGTGCGGGTGTTCCCCCTGTGGCCGGTGTTCCAGCCGAACCGCACCCTGATCCGGCCGCGTGCCGTCGAACAGCTCGTGGCGCTCGCCGACGCGGCCGCCGAGCGCGGCCTCGACGTCAACGTGGACGGTCTCCAGGGGCACTTGTCCAGCTTCGACTTCCTGCCCGCCTGGACCGGGACCTGGCACCGGCGCGGCATCTTCACCGACCCGGAGGTCGTGGCCGGACAGGAGGAGTACCTGCGCACCCTGGCCGCCGCCCTCGCCGACCGGCCCAACTTCCTGGGCATGACCGTCGGCAACGAGATCAACCAGTTCTCCGACGCCCCCCACCCCGACCCCGACCGGATCACCCCGGCGCAGGCCGCCCGCTGGCTGGGACGGATGCTCGCCGCCTGCGAGCGGGGCGCGCCGGGACGGCTGCACCTGCACGCCGAGTACGACGCCGCCTGGTACCGGGAGGGCCACCCCTTCACGCCCGCCCAGGCGGCCCGGCTCGGCGGGGCCACCGCCGTGCACTCGTGGGTGTTCAACGGCACCGCGCAGCGCCACGGCCGCAACGGGGCGGCCACCGAGCACCACGCCGCGTACCTGATCGAGCTGTCCAAGGCCTGGGCCGCGGACCCGCGCCGCCCGGTGTGGCTCCAGGAGGTCGGGGCGCCCGCCCCGCTGGTCCCGCCCGAGCACGCGGCGCGGTTCACCGAGGCCACCGTGGCCGCCGCGCTGGACTGCCCGGACCTGTGGGGCGTCACCTGGTGGTGCTCGCACGACGTGTCCAGGGAGCTCGCGGACTTCCCGGAGCTGGAGTACGGCCTCGGGCTGCTCACCAACGACCGCCGCACCAAGCCCGTCGGGACCGCAGTCGCCCGGATCGCCGGGGCCTGGCGGGGCCGGGAGCACCGCCCCGCCGTACGGTCCACCGCGCTCGCCCTGGACGCGGGCGGGACCGGGACGGACGAGGCGGCTCCCGGGCGGGCGGCCTGCGCCCCGGGGGGCGCGTTCTTCGAGGCCTGGGCGGTGCTGGCGGCGCGGGGGGTGCGCCCCGCCGTGGTCCTGGAGGAGCACGCCGGGGACCCGGTCCGGCTGGCCGAACGCGGCATCACCGAAGTACTGCGCGTGCACGACGTGATCCGACCCCCTTCCCCCTCGTGAGGAGCCCGCATGTCCGAGACCGGCAACGGCGCCGATCCTCGTACCCCCGCCACCGCGCCCCCCGCCCCCTCCCCCACGGCCGCCGCGGCGG